>VGIE01000207.1 GCA_016867955.1 Betaproteobacteria bacterium | reverse complement strand
TCGGGATGCGCACGTCCGCGAAATTGCCCCAATAGCGCTCCTTTACCGATTTCGGGTAGGTGACCACGCCATGCTTCTTCAGGTACTCGAGACCACGTTCGGGGCCGAGGTAGGCCTTCCAGAACGCATCCGAGATCTCCTCGAGCGACAGCGCCTTCGAGGCGTCCAGGGCGTTGTTGACGCCGTAGATCGAGGCTTCCAGGGCGTAGACGCCGTAGATGTAGCTCAGCACGTTGTAGAACTGCAGCCGGATGCCAAGGCGCTCGACCAGGTCGAGCAGGAACTCCATCATCGGCCGGCGCTCGTACTGCGGCTCGATCACCGGCTGGCGAATGGCGTGCACCCACTCCTTCATGTGCGGCTGGTTGAAGTACCAGGACAGGTCGTAGGGCGTGCCTTGCAGGTCCAGCGTCTCGAGGTAGCTCGCATCCGGCAGCACCAGGTCGGCGAGCTCCGCCGTCTCGTCCAGGTGCACGCCGTAGTGCATGTGGAAGGGAACGCGGGTCATGCCCGCCTCGACATCGGCGGGGTTGTGGTGGCTCATGCCCATGCTGGTGGCCAGCGTGAACAGTACCTTGGCCTCGAAGGGGCGCGAATAATGCTCCGGATGCTTCACCAGCGGCCAAGTGGCATCGCCGGTGATGCCGAGCGGTAACAACTCCTTGCCATCGGCGCTCACCGGCGGCCATGTCACGGGCGGTGGCGGCCAAAGCGTCGGCAGGAAGGCGGCGCGGCTGGCCACGAGCAGCCCCTGCGGTCCCATGGCACCCTCCCAGGCCGGCAGGCCGGTATCCGGATGCCCGAGCGACTTGCCCACGTCGCAGGAACCGCCCGGCACCTTGCAGGCACCCACCACCTGGTTGAGCAACTCCATGGCGTGCGTGGTGAGGTAGGCATGCTTGTGGCCCTGCGAGCCGCGCGAGTAGTTCACGCAGACCGGGCGGTAGGGCAGCTCCTCGCCCTCGAGGCTGATGGTCTGGCCGATGCAGGCCGCCTCGCCAAATTCCCTGGCAATGCGTTCTATGGTCGCCGCAGGCACCGTGGTGACTGCCTCTGCCGCCTCCGGCGTATAGGTGGCCACATGTTCCTTGAGCACCTGGAAGGACGGCTTGCAGGCCACACCGTCCACCGTGTAGCTGCCCTCGACTGCCGGATCCTTCAGCATGGCGTCGTCCCAGGCCTTGGCGCGGCCGTCGGCCTGGTCCCACAGCAGCGCCTTGCCATCGGCCGCCAGCAAGAAGCTGCCATCAGCGTTGGTCAGTTAGGCGCCGTTGGTGTGCTGCGCGAGGTAGGTGCGGTCGATCATGCCGTAGCGGTTGATGATCAGGTTCAGCATGGCCATGGCCAGCATGCCGTCGGTGTCCGGGCGGATCGGGATCCACTCGTCGGCCTTCTCGGCCAGCCCGTAGCAGAAGGGATCGATGGCCACCACCTTCATGCCGCGCGCGCCGCCGCCACCGCGTGCATGTGCGACACATTGGCCCAGTGCGAGCCGCCGCCGATCTGCGAGCCGAACACCAGCAGGTACCTGCAGTGCTCCCAGTCGGGGAAGGCCCAGCCGGTTCCGTGCTGCAGGTTGGCGAGCATGTGCTTGGCATTGCCGCACTGGCGGCCGCCGCCGCCCACAAAGCCGATGCAGCCCAGCGCGATGGACAGCGCCACGCCGCCCTTGTAGGCCGCCAGCCGCTGGCCGTGTCCCGGCGCGATCAGGATGCTGCGCGGGTCGTGGTCCATCGCCTCCTTGAGTTTGCCGGTGACGATCCCCATCGCCTCGTCCCACGAGATGCGCTCGAATTTCGGATCCTCGTTGCGGCCCTTCTTCGGGTTGTTGCGCTTCAGCGGGTGCCTCAGGCGGCCGGGGTCGTACAGGCTCATCACGCCGGCAATGCCCTTGGGACAAATCTTGCCCTCCACCAGCGGGCTGTCCGGATTGCCCTGGATGTACACCACCTTGCCGTCGACCTTGCGCGCACGCACATGGCAGGTGTTGATGCACATGCCGCAGATGGTCGGGACCCAAGAGTCCTCGCGCGGTTCCGGTTTGGCGGCCTTGCGCTGGAACAGTTTCATGGTCAGGCCCTCGTGAGCGGCCGCGGGTTGGCCATGAGTTTCGGCAGCTGCAGCGCCGACAGCGCATGGCCGCCGGCCTGTGCAGATTGTGGGATGAGCGGCGTATAGACGCCGGCGCGCAGCGCGATGAACTTGATGGCGAATTCGCCGCTGATCTCGGCCAGGCCGGCGACGGTGAGCAGATGCATCGGAACGTGGGAGAACATCCCGTAGACCGCGATGACTCCCGGCACGACGATGGCGATCAGGCAGGTGACGAGGAACATGCCCGAAACCTGCCCGCGCAGCAGTTCCAGCACCGAGCGCCGCGCCGCACTCTCGGCTGCGCGCATGGTCCAGAGATAAGCCGCCACAAGCACGATCAGGCCGATGAGGATGACGCGATCGATGAGCTTGATCGTGCGCATGGTCGACTCGCGCACCTCCATGAAGTGGGGGATCAGCAGGAAGGACACGCCGACGCCCGCCAGCAGGGCCGCCGACGCGAACAGGACGGGCAGGATCGGCGCCTGCCAGAAAGCAATGGCCTTGGCGTCGCGCAACAGGAAGCCGTCATAGATCACCAGGAAAACCGCCACCAGCGTGGCGGCCCACTGCAGTCCGGTAACCAGCCCGGCCGACGCACCCAGCCAGGACGCCGCGAGATACGCCGCGGCCAGCACCGAAAAGGTGCTGAGGATGAAGATGCCGCGGCTAATCCACGAACTCTGCGGGCGGGCGAAGGCGCGCCAGAAGCGCTCCGGCCGGCCGAGGAAAGCAAGGTGGAACGCGCCCTTGCCCGCTGCCACGATGAGCAGGCCGGTGAGGCTGACGATGCGGAAATCATCGCCGGTCAGCAGGTTCAGCACGCTGCTCACGATGAAGGCGCCGCCGCCCAGCGCGCCCATCACCATGCCCAGCCACAGCAGCTTGCCGCGACCGGCAATCCACTCGGCCTGGAAGGCGTATTCGGTGCCCGGGCGCAGCAACAAGCGTCTCTGCGATTCACGCACGGTGCATTCCTCCGAAGAACATCATGTCCGACCGGCAGGCCATGCAGGTGGCGTAGTCGATGAGGTCAGTGGAGCCGCCAGGGGAACCGTGATTGCCGGGACCGGTCGCTTCAGGCGTGGCCGGTGTCCCGCCCCCAAGCGCCTCGTTCCAGCGCGCGAGGCTGCCGAGCATGCGCGCGGGCACCGACGGTGCGCCACAGCGCACGCAGTTGGCCGGCGGGCCGGCAACGGCCATGCCTTCGGCCGGATCGGCCTGCCCGGCATTCAGCTTCGCGAGCGTGACGGCCTTCTCGGGGCAGGCTTCCACGCAAAGTCCGCACCCCGGACAGCGCGCGGTATCGAAACGCAATGCAACGCCGCCGACCGCTTGGTCCAGGGTAAGCGCCTTCGGCCCGCACCACTGCGCGCACGCGCCACACAGCGAACACTGCTGCTCTGCCACCGTGAGGCGCCACTGACCGAGTCCTGGCTTGTTTGCCATGATTTCCCCATCGATGGGAGAAACCTAACGGAACCCCGCGACAAGAACTCTGATCTGGATCAACCGGCGCGGGTATCGTCCCGACGGCATCGACGCGGCCCGGTTCGGTCTCGCTAACGAACCCGGCAGCGCAAATGAGAGTGACTATCACTCGAGGGGACGGTTACGCCACCGAGTTCCCTCTAAGAGTGGCCGACAGTGCGAGGGGACACATCCCCTCGCGCTCCCCTGAATCAGGCGATTGCGAATCTGTCTTGCAACGGGTTCCACCCCCCCCCGCTCGAGGACGCCTGACAGCGATTCCTTCAGGCCCTCCTCGACAGGGACTCAACCGCCGGCGAGGAGCCTGATCATCATCACGCTGACGCGCGCGCTGGTTTCGCCTCCGGCCACCAGCGGCCGGTCAAGGCCCTTGATGGTCTGCTCGTTGACGGCGATGACGAACTGATCGGGGCGCAACTGCTGCAGTTCCGGCACGTCGGGATGCTGTTCGCGCAGCGCAGCCACCAAGTCGCGGATGCTCGCCCCCTCGGCAACGCTGACCTCCACCGCCGAACGCGCGGGCCGCGACGGAAAGCCCGAGAGCTGGACGCTCGCCGTGATCATGCCCCGTTCCTCCTGCCTGTCTCCGTTTGCCTGCGGATTGCGGTTGGCGGCAGTTCCCGCCACGCACCTTCGCGCCGCCCAAGAATGCCGGACCCGCCGCGGAATCCTTCGCCTTGGCGGCCGCCTGCAAGGCAAAATGACGGCCGGCACCGCTGCCACAATAGGCCGGGCCGCCCTGCCAATCCTTGATGCAGGACAAGCCGCAGCATCGCGGAGAACTTCGCCGGCGGCCGTCCAGGCGCTGCTCAATGATCACAATCATATTGCAGAGGTAGTATCCGCGTAGCCTCATGTCGAAACGTGATCAGATGTCGGGAACCTCGGGCTTGCCTGGCGCAACTTTGCAAAAGCACAATCCGCTCGAGTTGTCCGAAGATCCGAACAACCATGTCCCTGATTCGGCTTTCCCTCACTCATCCAGCTGCGCCGTCTCGCAACACGGCGCGTGATTTTCGGACCTTCCCTAGTTCAGCTTGATGGTGGCCTTCTGGATCACCGGCCGCCACAGGTTCACCTCCGACTGGATGAACGCCGCCAGGTCCCTCGGGGAGCGCACGCGCCCGGTGATGAAGCCATTGGTCTCCAACTGTTTCACCGAAGCCGGCTGCCGCAGCACCACGTCGAAGGCATCAGAGAGCTTGGCAATCGCTTCGGGCGGCGTTGCCGCATGCGCGAGCAGGCTGTACCACACGGTGCTCACCACCGGCAGCCCGTTCTCGGAGAACGTCGACAGGTCCGGGAAGGCGCCCCAGCGTACATTGCCGGTGGTGGCCACGCCGAACATCTTGCCGGCCCTGAAGAAGCTCGCCACATCGACGCCGGCGAACACCAGGTCCACGCGCCCGCCCACGATGTCCACGAATGAGGACGTCGAGCCCTTGTACGGCACAGCCGTAAACTCGATGCCAGCCGTCT
>VGIE01000206.1 GCA_016867955.1 Betaproteobacteria bacterium | reverse complement strand
TGGGGGCTGCCATCGCAGGTCCGCCGCGCGAGCTCGATCGAAGAGGTGTTGAAGGCAAGCCACTTCATCACGGTACATGTCCCGTTGCTCGAGATGACACGCCACCTGATCAACAAGGACAATCTGGCGCTGGCCCGCAGGGGCGCCGTCGTTTTGAATTTTGCCCGTGAAGAGATTGTTGATGCCGTTGCAGTGGCGGACGCGCTGGCAGCCGGCCACCTCAAAAACTACGTGACGGATTTTCCTGCGGCGGCACTGGCAGGCAATCCGCGCGTGATCGCGTTGCCTCATCTCGGCGCGTCCACGCGCGAGGCAGAAGACAACTGCGCAGTCATGGTGGCTGATCAGCTGCGCGAATACCTCGAGCACGGCAACATCCAGAACGCAGTGAATTTTCCTAACGTGGTCATGAACCGCGAATCGCCGTTTCGACTGGCAATTGCCAACGCCAACGTTCCCAACATGGTGGGGCAGATCTCGAGCGCGATGGCGAGGGCAGGGCTCAATATCCACAACATGATGAATCGTTCCAAGGGCGACATGGCGTATACGCTGGTGGATGTAGACAGCGCGGTCGCGGATTCGGTCGTCGCAAGCCTTGCCGCGATCCCGGGGGTTCTGGCCGTCCGCTACCTGCCCAAGCCCGAGTGAGGAAACTCATGGCCGACGAAATCGCTGGGCACCGATCTTCGATAGACGAGCTGGATGACAGGATTGCCGTGCTTCTGAACGAGCGCGCGCAGCATGTCGTAGCCATCGGGAAGTTAAAAGGGGACGGCCCGGTATACCGCCCGGAACGCGAGGCTGAAGTGCTGCGCCGCGTGGGTCGTGGCGACGGACCGATCAATCCAGAGGGAATGGGCCGCATATTTACCGAGATCATGTCGGTCTGCCGGGCGCTGGAGAAGCGCCTGGCCATCGCCTATCTGGGGCCGGAGGGCACCTTCTCTGAGATGGCGGCCGAAAAGCAGTTCGGCACCCAAGTTGATCGTGTTCCGTGCGCATCGATTGACGAGGCGTACCGCTGCACGGAGGCGGGCGCCGCGGACTACGCGGTGGTGCCGGTCGAAAATTCCTCGGGGGGAGCGGTGGGGCGAACGCTCGATCTCCTGCCTGCGACACCGCTGCGCATCTGCGCGGAGGTGGTGCTGCGCGTGCGCCAGAACCTGATGGCGAGGCAAGTCGGTTCGCTGGGCGCCTATGCGCGCGTCTATTCGCATTCGCAGTCCTTCAGCCAGTGCAACGCATGGCTGAACCAGAACCTGCCGCGAGCCGATCGCGTCGAGGTGGCCAGCAATGCGGAGGCCGCGCGCAGGGCCGCCACGGAGACGGACGCCTGTGCGCTTGGGCCGGAGCTGGTGGCCGGCAGGTACGGCCTGAGCGTGCTGGCAGCCAATGTCGAGGACGATGCGCGCAATATGACGCGCTTCCTAGTGCTCGGGTCGCAGTCGGTACGCGCCACCGGGCGGGATCGCACGTCGCTGGTGATGTCGGCGCACAACCGCCCGGGCGCGGTGCTCGAGTTGATCTCGCCGTTCGCGCACCACGGCGTCAGTATGAGCCGAATCGAATCGCGGCCTGCGCGCACGGGGCAGTGGGAATACCTGTTCTTCGTCGATGTCGAGGGACACGAAAGTGACCCGGTTGTCGCGAAGGCGTTGCAGGAGATCCGCGAAAAGGCCCCCTTCCTCAAGGTATTGGGAAGCTATCCTGCCGCTGCTAGCGAGGGCGACGGGTGATGAAGCGTACTCGGCGGTAGGCACAATGGATATCTGCGAATTCTCCCCGGCCTACATCCGCGTCATCGCACCCTATCAGCCGGGCAAGCCCATTTCGGAGCTGGCGCGGGAGATGGGGCTGGACGAGGCAAAGATCGTCAAACTCGCGTCCAATGAGAATCCGCTGGGGATTTCCCCGCGGGCGAGGGCGGCCATCGAGGGCGCCATCGCGGAGCTCTCGCGTTACCCGGATGGAAACGCATTCGAGCTGAAGGCTGCGCTGTCGCGGCGCTATCGAGTGCCGGCCGAAGGCATCGTCGTCGGAAACGGCTCCAATGACCTGCTGGAACTCGTGGCCGGCGCCTTCCTGACGCCTGAGGCGACCAGCGTCTACTCCCGGCACGCGTTTGCGGTTTATCCGCTGGCCACGCAGGCCCGTGGTGCGCGCGGCATCGTGGTGCCGGCCAGAAACTATGGCCACGATCTCGACGCAATGCTCGCCGCCATTGCCCCGGACACCCGGATCGTCTTCGTCGCGAATCCGAACAATCCCACGGGGACCTTCCTCACTGCAGCGGAGACGGAGCGCTTCATTTCGCGCGTGCCCGAGAACGTGGTCGTGGTGCTGGATGAAGCCTACAACGAGTATCTACCGCCGGAGTTGCGTGCGGACAGCGCACGCTGGCTGGAGCGGCACGAGAACCTGGTGATCACCAGGACATTTTCAAAGGCATACGGCCTTGCGGGCCTGCGTGTCGGCTTCGGGTTGATGGCCCCGCGGGTGGCGGATCTGCTGAATCGGGTGCGCCAGCCATTCAACGTGAACAGCGTCGCGCTTGCCGCGGCGCTCGCCGCCCTCGAGGACCAGGCGTTTGTCGAGCAGTCCTATGCGCTTAACCGCAGCGGCATGGCGCAACTGGAGGCCGGGTTCCGCGAATTGGGCCTGGGCTGGATTCCCTCGGCTGGCAATTTCATCTGCTTTGCGATCCCGGAATCAGGCGGGCAGCCCGGCGCCGGCGCCGTGTACAAGAAGCTGCTGAAGCAGGGCGTCATCGTGCGGCCCGTAGCGGGTTACGAGATGCCCGGGCACCTCAGGGTCACCGTGGGTACGGAAGCGGAGAATCGCATTTTCCTCGAGGCGCTTCGGCTGGCGCTCTAGGGTCGGGCGGCGCGCACAGTCGCAGCCGGCCATTTATATTGTTAGCGGTATATAGGTCGCCTGTTAAAGCGCATCTGACGGCAATCTTCGATTTTCAAATGCCTCAATTGCGAGTTGCCCGCAAGGGCTGACGAACCGGACGCTTGGCATGGCCGCATCGGGATTCAAGATCGACAAGCTTGTGATCATCGGCGCCGGACTGATCGGCGGTTCCTTCGCGCTTGCATTGAAGCGTGCCGGTGCCGTGAGGACCGTGACCGGGATCGGACGCAGTCAGGCTACGCTGCAGCGCGCGCTGCAACTCGGGGTCATCGACCAGACCGGGAAAATGGACCGGGATGCGCTCGCCGGTGCGAACCTGATCATGGTGGCCACGCCTGTCGGGCAGATGCGGGATGTGCTGGGGGCTCTGAAGTTGTGCCTTGCGGAGGGAACCATCGTGACCGATGGCGGAAGCACGAAACAGGATGTGGTCACCATTGCGCGCGAGTCTCTTGGGTCGCGGTTCGCGCAGTTCGTGCCTGGCCATCCCATCGCGGGAACCGAACGCAGCGGTCCGGAGGCGGCGTTTGCCGAACTGTTCGACAACAGGCGGGTTGTCCTTACGCCGGTTGCCGAGACCGCGGAACGGGCGGTGATGCTGGTTCAGGCGGCGTGGGAGGCCTGCCGCGCGCAAGTCACGTACCTCACGCCGAGGCAACACGACACGGTTTTTGCGGCGGTGAGCCATCTGCCGCATCTGCTGTCGTTTGCGCTGGTCGAGGAACTGGCTGCGCAAGAGTCCGGGGAACTGTTGTTTTCCTTCGCCGGTGGCGGATTTCGTGACTTCACGCGCATCGCGTCGAGCAATCCCGAGATGTGGCGTGACATCTCGCTGGCGAACCGGGAAGCATTGGGTGCGGAACTCAGGCGATACCGCGCTTCACTGGACAACCTGCAGCAACTCCTGGATGCCGGAGATGCCGATGCCCTGGGCCAGGTGTTCGAACGCGCGCAAGCGGCCAGGGAGCGCTGGCTGAAAAGCAAGGCCTGAGATGGCCACGCGGCAGCCGAGGGCGCATCTGGATCTGGGGCCTATCCGCGTGGCGAAGGGAACGGTGCGCCTGCCGGGTTCCAAGAGCATCTCGAACCGGGTGTTGCTGCTTGCCGCCCTCGCCCGGGGAACCACGAGCATTATCGACCTGCTTGACTCCGATGATACGCGGGTCATGTTGTCAACCCTCGAGACGCTCGGGATCCGTGCTGAAGCGGCCGGGCCAGCCGAACTGCGGGTGGAGGGTTGCGGTGGGCGCTTTCCCATGCAGAGGGCCGAGCTGTTTCTTGGCAATGCCGGTACAGCATTTAGGCCGCTGGCTGCCGTGCTCGCGGTGCTAGGCGGCGAATACCGTCTGGCAGGCGTGCCGCGCATGCACGAGCGCCCCATCGGTGATCTAGTGGATGCGCTGGTGAGAATCGGCGCCAGGATCGACTATCTCGGCAAGCCGGGCTTTCCGCCGCTGGCCATTCACTCGGGCAGGATTATCGCAGGGCAGCCTGTTTCTGTGCGTGGTGATGTCTCCTCGCAGTTCCTCACCGCGCTCTTGCTGGCCCTGCCGCTGCTCGGCATGCCCACGCAGGTTCATGTGCAGGGTGAACTCACCTCCAAGCCCTACGTGGAAATTACCCTCAACCTGATGAGCCGTTTTGGCGTGGATGTCAGCCGCGACGGGTGGTCACGGTTTGTCGTGCCGTCGACGCACTATGCGGCCCCTGGCCGGATTAATGTCGAAGGCGATGCCTCCGCTGCTTCCTATTTCCTCGCCGCTGGAACGATCAGCGGCCTCCAGGGCGGTGGCCCGGTTCGGGTCGAAGGTGTCGGCCGCACGAGCATTCAAGGGGACGTGCGATTTGTCGAGATGCTTGAACGCATGGGTGCCGACGTCAGTGCCGGGGAGAACTGGATCGAGGCCACCGCCGGGCCAGAGGCCCGGGCCAAGGGGCGGCTGCGCGCCATTGACGCCGACCTGAACCATATTCCCGATGCCGCAATGACGCTGGGCATTCTGGCCCTGTTCGCAGACGGGACGTCAACGCTTCGCAATATCGCCAGCTGGCGGGTCAAGGAAACCGACCGGATAGCGGCCATGGCGACCGAACTGCGGAAGCTGGGCGCGGTCGCGGAGGAGGGCGCCGACTGCCTGCGGATAAC
>VGIE01000205.1 GCA_016867955.1 Betaproteobacteria bacterium | reverse complement strand
ATTCGTGGAGAGCGGCAAGTTCGACATCGCCAAGGTCAAGGAATGCATCCGCAAGGGCACGGTGTCCGGCAAGCTGGTGCCGATCTTCTGCGGCTCCTCGTTCAAGAACAAGGGCGTGCAGCAGCTGCTCGACGGCGTGGTGGACTACATGCCCTACCCGGGCGAGAACGGCGGAATCTCCATGGTGGATCCGGACGGCAAGGTCATCGGCGTCCAGGAAGTCAAGGACGACGCCCCGGCTCGCGCCCTCGCCTTCAAGGTCATCAACGACCAGTTCGGCACGCTCACCTTCGTGCGCGTCTACTCCGGGGTGATCAAGAAGGGCGAGCCGCTGTACAACGTGACTCGCGACAAGAAGGAGCGCATCGGCCGCATCGTCGAAGTGCAGGCCAATGCCACCAAGGACATCGACGAAGTGCGCGCCGGCGACATCTGCGCCTTCGTATCGATGAAGGACACCGAGACCGGCGACACGTTATCCGACCCAGCCTCCCCGATCCTGCTGGAGCGCATGCGCTTCCCCGACCCGGTCATCAGCGTCTCGGTGGAACCGAAGACCCGGGCCGACATCGACAAGATGTCCACCGCGCTCTACAAGATGGTCAAGGCCGACCCGTCGCTTCGCCTGGAGGTGGACCACGAAACCGGACAGACGCTGCTGCGCGGCATGGGCGAGCTGCACCTGGAAATCACCATCGACCGCATGCGCACGGAACTCGGCGTCGAGGCCAACATGGGCAAGCCCAAGGTCAGCTTCCGCGAGGCTTTCGGCAAGTCCGTCGAGCTGGTCTACACCCACAAGAAGCAGTCGGGCGGGTCCGGTCAGTTTGCCGAAGTGAAGATGATCTTCGAACCCCTGGAGCAGGGCTCTGGCATCGAGTGGTCGGATGAGATCACCGGCGGACGCATCCCGCGGGAATTCATCCCTGCCGTGGAGCATGCAATCCGCACCGAGAGCAAGAAGGGCATGATCGCCGGCTACGAAGTGGTGGACTTCAAGGCGCGGCTGATCGACGGCAAGTACCACGACGTCGACTCCTCCGCGCTGGCCTTCGAAATCGCCGGCCGCTCGGCCTTCCGCGAGGCGCACAAGGGCTCCAAGCCCAAGCTGCTCGAGCCGATCATGCGCATCGAGGTGGTGCTCGAATCCGACTACCTGGGCGACATCATCGGCGACATCAACCGCCGACGCGGCCAGGTCACCGACCAGGGCCAGAAGGGCCCCTCGGCCACGGTGCAGGGCTACGTGCCGCTGGCCGAGATGTTCGGCTATATCAACTTCCTGCGCTCGACGACATCCGGCCGCGGCACGTTCTCCATGGAGTTCGCGCACTACGCCGAAGTGCCGGCCGGCCTGGTGGACAAGCTGATGGAGAAGGAAGAGAAGTAGGCGCGCGAAGCCTGCGCCACGGCCGCAACGGGCCGAGCAGTCGCGGACAGGCCGTGGGCGACCATGACCTTTCGCATGGAGCGCCGGACGCCATTGCCTTCAGGCGTCCCGGCGCGTGGGCGTTCGCAAGGGCGAATTCCCTGCGCCAGACATCCTTTGCCGGCTCCCTCGCCGCAGGCGCGGGTCCCGCCCGGATCAGGCACTTCTGGATATCGCCTTGCGCAGCCGGCGCTTGAAGGCGCGAATGTGGTTTCGCGCGAACTTGAGGGCCTTGTGGTCGCGAGCGGTTATCGCCTCGTCGCGCTTCGCCTTCCATTCCCTGATCTTCACCTTCACCGCGGCCTTGTCGATTCCCTTCACCTCCAGGTGAACGTGCATGTCGATGTCCAGCGCCTTGCAGATGGCCACCAGCAGATGATCCTTGTTCATCTGCGTGTAGCCTTCCACCGCCGGCGATATTTCAGCCGCGACCCCCTTGAGTTCGGCGAGGGTCTTGTGCTTCAGCTCTGTGTAGGTGTGTGCCACGATCGGAGTCTCCTTCGTTGAGGACCGGAACAGGATATGCATTGCAACCGCGCTATTTGATCACTCCCGCCGGTTGCCCGTCATCAGGCCGCGCGCCGGCAGCCGCGCACTGGCGACCGAACATCCGCCGCGCGCGAAACGCGCCGCAGGCACCTATTCGTTGCGCCGCTCGACGCTGTACACCCCGACGGCCTTGGCCTTCCCGCGGAGCACGATGTCGCCGATGAAGTCGAAGCGGTAAGGCGATCCGGCGAGCCGGTCCTTTACCGCATCGGTAATCAGCAGCGACTTGCCGTGCTCGTTGCACAGCGCCTGCACACGCGCCGCGGTGTTGAGCACGTCGCTGTGATAGACGATGGCCCGCTTCAACACCCCCACTTCAACGACGGTAACGCGGCCGAGGTTGACGCCCGCCTTGAATACCGGCACCAGCCCGTAGGCCCGCAGGTAATGCGCGCGCCGGCGCTCCAGCACGCCGGTGAACTCGAAGTAGGCCCGCACGCAGTTGGCATTCTCGGCAGCGATTTCGACCGGCCATGACAGCACGGCTTCATCTCCGACGTACTGGTATACCTCGGCGCGCGTGTCGAGCAGGGTGCCCGTGAGGTCGCGAAAGCAGTCCTGGATCAGCCGGCTGTAGAGGCTGTGTTCGAGCTGCTCGGCGATGGTGGTGGAACCCTTGAGGTCGAGGAACATGAAGGCACGAACTTCCTCGGCGGGCATGCGATAGCGCCCCACCAGCAGGTTGCCGAAGTCGGTGTAGCCGATTTTCGCTCGCAGGGTGTGCAATACCGAGAGCGCGAAGTTGCCGATGAGCGCGCCGAGAAACAGGAACTGCACCGTGGCACTGAACAGGTAGCGCGCATAGCCGACCTTTCCCGTATCGATGTTTCCCCTGGCTGCATCCAGGTAGAAATTGACATACGCCACCGCGGCAAGTGCCAGTCCGCAGACGATGAACAGGTAGAGGGTACGCAGCACGATGATGGTGCTGAGCGAATTGTCGTAAAGGCGCAGTGACTCCAGGCGGTGCTCGACGACGGTGTAGAGGACACCCACGGCGATCCCCAGCGTCAGGCCATTCAGGAAAATCCGGTGGGTGGGAATCTGGACCGGCAGGTTGATGAAGGCGATGTTCCCGATGTCGTAATAGCGCACACCCAGCACGAAGGTGAACAACGCCGTCCAGAACAGCAGGTTGAACAGCAGTCGCCAAGGGCTGAACGCCGCAAGCCGGGCACTGCCCCGCGAGGCGTGCTCCGCGTTCAACGGCCGAGCGGCGCGCCGGGCAGCGCGGATTACGCCGGGCCTGACAGCCTGACGATGCGGTACCTGGAATCATCCCGGCGCAATCGGGCCTGGGATGCCGCCGTCGCCAAGGCACGCAACCGCATCTACTGATACGCAGGCGCGCGTGCGCAGACGCGCATCCGGCCAGCCCGGCATGTCCACGCCACGCCGGGCATCGCCTCGCCTCCCGTTCCTGCCGGTGTTTTCGCCGGCGCAAGGCGGCAAACCGCCGCCTCGGTGGATAATGGGCGCTCTGCCGCCCTGTCCGGACCACGCCTGCCTTGAAACTGTCAGCACAGCCTAGAATCAGAAGACTGTGGATCGCCGTGCTGGTATTCAGCCTGCTTACCGCCCCTGGCTGGACCTGGCAGCGCAGCCGCATCCACGCCGACGGACTGGAACGCACGACGCACGAAGCGCAGATCGCCACCGATGCTTCTGCCGAACACACCCGCCGGGTGATCAGCCAGGGCGATACCTACCTGCGCGCGGTGCGCGGCTATTATCTGCGCACCCGCTCACTCGAGGAAAACCGGCGCTTCGTCGCCAGCCTGGCGCTCGACAGGACGACCTTTGGCAGCATCCAACTTATTGACACGCGTGGGAGCCTCATACTGGCCAGCGAGGAAGGCTCTGCGTCGGACAATGCGGCCGAGCGGCAGTTCTTCCGGTTCCATCAGCGGACGCCTGCCGACATCATCCATATCGCCGAAGTGGAAATGGGCCGCCTTACCAAGAAGCATTACTTCCGCATCACCCGCCGCATCAGTAACCCCGACGGATCCTTCGGCGGCGTCGTCGTGCTCAGCGTGGATCCGCAGGCCTTCACCGAATACTTCCGGCAGATGACCACGGGCGCGCGTGGATCAGCCGCGCTGCTGGGCGCGCGTGACCACAAGCTGCGCGCACGCCTCCCCGAGCCGCTCCTGCAAGCCTGGCAGACGCCCGTGCAATCCGTGCTCTGGAACGCGCTGACTCGCTCCGCGACCGGCACCTACCGGGCCCCCAGCGGGGTGGATGGGGTGGATCGGCACTTCGTCTACAGGACGGTCCGCGACCTCCCGATGGTAGTGGTGACCGGCTTTGCACCTGTGGACGTGGAACGCCGCGCGGCAGGCCGGCTGCTGCCCTTCACCATCGGCACGCTCTCTGCGCTGGCATTCATCAGCCTGCTCGCCGCGGTCCTCACCGTGATCTACCGCCAGCGGCATGATCTGGAAACACTCGCCACCACCGATGCGCTGACCGACATTGCCAACCGCCGCCAAACGATCGCGACTGGCGCACACGAAGTGGCGCGCACGCTTCGCTATGCCAAGCCGCTGTCGGTGCTGATGATCGATATCGACCACTTCAAGGTGGTCAACGACACGTGGGGTCACCGCACCGGCGACCGCGTGCTCCAATCCATCGCCCGCACCATGCAGTCGATGGTCCGTGACCAGGACAGCGTCGGACGCATCGGCGGCGAGGAATTCGCCGTCATCCTTCCCGAAACCACGCTGCCGGGCGCGCAGGCCATCGCAGAGCGCATGCGCACGGCCATCCAGGCGACGAGCGCGGCGACGTCCGACGGCGACCAGGCCGTCTATGTCACGGTCAGCGTCGGCGTCGCAACGCTCCTGCCTGGCGAAAGCGAATTCGACACGGTACTCGCACGTGCCGACGAGGCGCTGTACAGGGCAAAGACCAGCGGGCGCAACCGCGTCGTCACCGGATAGCCACTTGTATTCGAGCGACGGGCGGGTCGCACCGTTGCCCGGAGGCGGCCAGCGTGCATCGCCGGCCGCGCCCGGAGCCATCGGGCACCCCGATGGCCGGGAAGACATGTCAGTATTTTCGCTTGACAAATATAGGGATAGTCGGGTCCT
>VGIE01000204.1 GCA_016867955.1 Betaproteobacteria bacterium | reverse complement strand
GGTCGTGTTCCAGCTTCACCATCAACTGCTGGCCAAACAGGCGGGTGTACTCGAGGGTCATTCCCGGATACTGCTTCTCGAAGGCCGCCTTGTACTGTGCGCCCGTCTGCGCCGTGGGTCCGCCATACACGATGACCTTGCCTTCCGTCCTGGCTGCGGCGACCACCTTGCTCCATTCGCCCGGGGATGCGGCGGGAAAGGCATTCTGCGCCGCCGCCGGTCCCGTGAAGGCGCCGGTGAGGATTCCCGCCGCCAGGCAGCCGAGCGCGGCGCGTTTCAGATTGTTGCGCAACATAGGTTCCTCCACAATGGATTTGCTGCATTTGCGGCGCGGTTTATTTTGAAGCTGCGCATTGATCGACACGAACATCCGCACCTCCTGATACCGCCTCCCGAACGTCGATGTCGGCCAGCGCGACGCGCAGGGGCGCTCGGGTTCGATGCCGAGGGCGCCACGGAGGAGCCGCAGTGGACCATCTGTGTACTGTATCACCCGGATGCCCTGTTCATTGGCATGCGCCGCGGCTGGCCGCGGCGCACCGCCGATGTTGCATCGTAGCCGGCGATCTCGACCGGTGTCAGAGTGATGACGCGCCCGGCGCTGTTTCACACAGGGGCGTTCAATGCATTCCCGGGGGACTATGCCCGCGGTGGTGCAGGGTTCGATTCGACAATGTTGCGGGTGCGGCTGTACAGTTCATCGCCGAACTCCGGGTGCGTGAGCAGCCAGAACCGGTCAAGGCGGATGGCGTCGAGCACCATGGCGGCAACTCCCGGCGCCTGCACGGCGCGCGCGGCATCGCCGCTCTGGTGCGTGGACACCGGCTCGCCGCTCGGCCGGCGCCGGTTGCTGTTCTGGCGGATCTGCGTGGGCACGCGATTGGGGCAGAGTACGGTCACGCCGATGGGCGCGCCGGCCAGGCGCAACTCGTCGAGCAACGATTCGGACACGCCGACCACGCCGAACTTGGAGGCGGAGTAGGGGCCGTTGTCAGGCATGGCGACAAGGCCGACCGTCGAGGCGGTGTTGACGAAGTGGCCCGGCTCGCCGCGCGCGATCATTTCGGGGGCGAAGGCCTTGATGCCGTGGATCACGCCCCAGAGGTTGATGCCGATCACCCAGTGCCAGTCTTCGAGGCTGACATTCCAGATCGAACCCATGGTGCGCACGCCGGCGTTGTTGCAGACGATGTGGGCGCCGCCGAACTTCGCCTTGGTGGCGGCCGCCAGCGCCGCCACGTCATCCCAGCGCGCCACGTCCGTTGGCTGGGTCAGCACCTCTCCGCCGGCGGCGGAAAATTCGGCGCGCAGCTTCGTGGCGGCGGAATCCAGCGGGGAGTCCGGCAAATCGGCCATCACCAGGTGCATGCCTTCGGCGGCAAAGCGTTGGCATAAGGCGAAGCCGATGCCGCTGGCGGCGCCAGTGACGACGGCAACGCGACCGCGGAATTCCTTCACCCCCTTGAAGCCTTTCCGGCCGCGCTCAGGCCGGAATCAGCGCGGCGTGTTGGGTTTGCGGGGACCGCGATGGAACCTCTTGCCGCCCTGGCGCTTGGCTTGCGGGTTGCCACCCGGGATGCCGCCGGGTACACCGGGAGAATTGCCCTGGCTGCCCGGCGGACGCATGCCGGGCTGGTCGCGCCGACCGCTCTGCATCGGTCCGGCGCCGCGGCGCGCCGTCGGCATGGGCGCGCCTTCGCGATTGCCCGGCGCGAGCAGGATCTCGAGCTCGTTCAGCTCGTCCCATTGCTCGTCGGTGCGGTCGCGATCCGGAATCGCCAGCAGCGCCTGCATGCGCGCCCTGGGCGAGGGCGAGGAGGGCGGCGCTGAAGGTGGCGACGGCGGTTGCTGCGGGTTGTTCGTAGTCATGTGCACGGGCTCTCAAGATTCGGCGCAGGCCTGTTCATGGCCGCGCAATGCGGCCCCATTATATCGGGTGGGCGCGGGCCCGGCCGCCCGGATAGGGGAAGTGCATGTTTTTCGACCGGGAATTGCAGTCCGTCGGGGCCTGGTGCGGCTTGTCTCCGCAAAGCATCGGGTGAACGCTGCAACATTCGCGGTATGCGCGCGGCCGCGACCGCTCAGGTGGCCTTGCCGCGGAACACCTCGCCCGTTTCCACGATGCCGCGGCAACGCGCCTCGATCATCGGGCGGTATTCGCTGGGGTGGGTCAGCAGCCAGAAGCGGTCCTTCCGGATGCCCTCGAGCACCAGCTTGCCGACCTCGGCTGCGGGCATGGGTTTCATGTCCGGCGTGATCGCCCGCGACTGCACCGGCGCCGCGCCCTTTGGCTTCAGGCGGTCGCTGTTTTCGCGTAGGTTGGTGGGGATGACGCCAGGGCAGAGCACCGACACGCCGATGGGCGCCCCGACCTCCTTCAGTTCATGCCAGAGCGATTCCGACAGCGCCACCACGCCCTGCTTGGAGACGTTGTACGGCGCATTGCCCGTGCCCACGACCATGAGCCCCGCCACCGACGAGGTGTTGACGAAATGGCCGGGCTCGCCGCGGGCGATCATGTCCGGCGCGAAGGCCTTGATGCCGTGAATGACACCGAAGAGGTCGATGCTCAGCACCCAGTTCCAGTTCTCGATGCTGGTTTCCCAGATGCGTCCCATGCTGCGCACGCCCGCATTGTTGCAGACCACGTGCGCGCCGCCGTACTTCGCCTTGGCGGCGGCGGCCAGCGCCTGGACCTGCTCCCAGCTCGAGACATCCGTCGCCTGCGCGAATACCTCCGCGCCGCCCGCGCGCAGGCGTGCCGATTCCTTCTCCAGCGGCGAGTCGTGGAGGTCGGCCATGACCAGTCGCATCCCCGCCGCTGCAAAACTCTCGCACATGGCCAGGCCGATGCCGCTTGCGGCGCCGGTGACGACTGCAACTTTTCCCGCGACGTCCTTCACCTCAATTCCTTTTCCGCGATACGGGGAGTGATGCTACTTGAACAGGCGCGTCCAGCGCTCGCGATAGTTGTTGGCAACTTCGGTCGGGTAATCGTGCGGATTCCATGGCGTGATCGAGGCGATCGGCAGCGATCCGGCAATGCCGGGGCGCGGACTGGCGGTCTCGCCCGCGCCGTGCCACGCAGCCTGGCCTTCGGGCGACATGATGAAGTCGAGCATCACCAGTGCCGCGTTCGGCCGCCGGCTCCATGCGAATGCCGCGGCGATGTACTCCACGCCCAGGCCGGGACTGGGCACGATGTAGTCGATGGGGGCGCCCTTTTCCATGAGGGGCTTGGTGGCCGTCGGCTGCCCAAACGCGCCGACGATCACCTCGCCCGCGGCCACCGCCTGCGCGATCGGCACCCCGCCAAGATACAGCTTCGGATTCTGCGCGCGGAATCTCTCCAGGTAATCGCCGCCCTGGGTCTTCTCCAGCCAGTCGTAGAACGCGATCACCGTGGTCGCGGCGAGCTCGGAAGATCCCATCCGTCCGCGGAATTCGGGGCGCAGCAGGTCCGCGTACCCTTTCAGCGGATTGGGCACCAGCGTCTTGTTGTAGGAAATGATAAATGGCTCGCGACCGGCCAGGAGCACCGTGCCCTGGACCATGAACTGCGCCGGCCAGCCGGCAGTGGCCGGGCCGGCGGGTTTGAGCAACCGGCCCTCCTTCGCGCGATCGATCAGCCACAGGAGTTCGGTGTTGATCCAGACATCGCCGCCGTCGGCGCCCGATGCAAGTTCCTGCTGCACGCGCGGGAAGAGCTGGGCGCTCGCGCCGCGTGACACTTCGACGGCGATCTCGGGATAGAGCTTCCTGAAGCCGTCGACGAAGCGGGTCTGCGCGCCCGGCGGCTGCGAAGTGTAGAAGGTCACCTTGCCTTCCTTGCGGGCGCCCGCCACGATCCTCGCCCACTCGGCCACCTGATAACCGGGGCCGGTCTGCGCGCTGGCCGGCGCCGGAATGGACGCTGGTAGCCACGCCAGCAGCCACGCTGCAAGCACGACCGGTCGCAGGATGATGCCCATCCCTTCTGCCGCCGCATGCCCATGGATTCTCATGATCAGTCTCCTCCGTCTTGAAGTGCCAGGACGCCGTCTGCAGATGTTGCCTGGCCGGCGCATGGTGCCAACCTGTCCCGATATTACGCCGATCGATCGAAGTGCATGGCGACTGTGCCGTGAGCCCGCATCCGTGATACAAAGCGGCTACCGCAGCGGCCCCGCCATCCATGATCCGACCCCTCACCATCGCCCACACCTCGGACGTCCACCTGATCGACGGTGACGAGGGGGCGAATGTCCGCGCTGCGTTTGCGAGGGTGGTGGATGCGGTGCTCCTGCACGAGGCCGGTCTCTTTCTCATCGCCGGCGATCTGTTCGACCACAACCGCATATGCGGCGACGTGATCGATTTCGTTTATGCGCAGCTCGCGCGCGTGAAATGCCCGACGGTGATCATATCCGGCAACCATGACAACAGCGAGCAGGATGCGGTGCTCGCGCGCATGGACTTCGGCCGCGCCGGCGCCCATGTGATGCTGATCGACGATGCCGGCGGGGTGGTGCTGGAATTCCCGGAGCTGCATGCCACGGTGTGGGGGCGCTGCATGGAAGACCACCATCCGGCGCACCGGCCGCTGGCGGGATTTCCCTCGCGCACGCGCGACCTCTGGCACATCGGCATGGCGCACGGTTTCTACTCCGACGATGCCAATGCCGACCGCTCCTCGCTCATCACCGCGGCCGAAATCGGCGCCTCGGGCTTCGACTACCTTGCGCTGGGCCATGTGCACTGCCATCGGCAGTTGCGGCACGGTGCGACGCTGGCCGTCTATCCCGGCGCGCCGGTGCCCTATGGCCGCGACGAAACCGGGTCCATGGCCATCGTCAGGCTGCATCCCGGCGTACAGCCGCGCATCCTCGAACATCCCATTGGCACGCGCGGCGAACTCGAGTCAGAGTCCCGCCGCGATAGTCAGGCCGTGCAGGTGGCAGCGGCCGGTTGAGTCGGGATGGGCGCGGTCCATGCTACGGCGTGGGTGAAGTGGCGTCTGCCAGGAAGCGTTCCATGCTCTCTGCAAATGCATCCGGCTGGTCCGTAAACAGGGCGTGCCCGGCGCGCTCGATGCGCTCGATGCGGCAGTCGGACATGGTCGCGGCCATGCGG
>VGIE01000203.1 GCA_016867955.1 Betaproteobacteria bacterium | reverse complement strand
TCGTCGGCATCGCGGGGGTCTCGGGCAACGGCCAGCAGGAGCTGCTGCGCGCGCTTTCGGGGGAGGTCACGCTCGGGCGCGCCGAGGCGCTGAAGCTCTCCGGGGTCGCCGCCGGCCGGCTACATCCGGGCTGGCGGCGCCGGATCGGCCTGGGTTTCGTGCCCGAGGAACGGCTCGGGTACCGAGCGCTTTCGCCCTCTGGAGATGAGCTGCAGGGGCTGCACGAGAAGATCATCGTGCGGCTGGTGAAGGCACTGACCCCCCAACACCCCACCCTAGGGCTTGGCCGCATCCTCATGCATGCCCAGATCAAGCGGTTTTTCCGCGACGCAATTTCCAGCGAGCAGGTTGCCGAGTCATCCCCCATGTACCGCCGTGCCCTCAATCTCTACGGGGACCAGATGAACGGATCTTTCCGGCTAACTCAATCAACCAGATGAGGGATGGTTCTTCAGCATCAAGGCAGGTTCGATTGACCTCGGTGATGCTTCTTACCCCGTAAGACTACCCGGCATCCTGAGCATGCTCTGCCAATTCTGCATGACTTACCCCCCCTCTCCCCCCGATATTGCATAATTATGTAATTTAGTGCAACGTGTCCAGATGTCCAAAGCGCCCCTTCGGTCTGTCACCACGGGCACCAGCATCAACGTCACGCGCATCGCGCCTTGGTTGGTCCAGGTGCCGCCACTGCGCGGCACGTCGATGCACGACGGCGTGGTCGCGCGCCTTCGAACCATGATCTACGAGCGCGAGGAGCTGGCGGGCGCGTGGATCGACGAGAAAGCGCTTGCCTTGGCGTGGCGGGTGAGCCGCACGCCGCTGCGCGAGGCGCTCAAGGTCCTGGCCGCCGAGGGCCTGGTGGAACTCGTGCCCCATCGCGGTTGCCGGGTGGTCGAACTAAGCGAGGCCGATGCTGACGCGCTGTTCCCGGTCATGGCGCTCTTGGAGGGCCGCTGCGCCTTTGAGGCCGTGAACAAGGCCAGCGACGGCGACCTACGCCACCTCGAGCGACTGCACGACGAGCTCGAACGCCATGCCGTGGCGCACGACATCGACGGTTACTATCGCACCAACCACGAGTTCCACTCGCTGGTTCAAGCGCTCGCCGACAACCGCTGGCTAGACCGCGTCACAGCTGACTTGCGCAAGTTCGTGCTTTTGCTGCGCGCCGAGCAGCTTGAGCTGCCGGGGCGAATCAACGCCTCGATCACTGAGCACCGCGTGCTGATCGACGCCTTTCGTCAGCGCGACGCCGCGCGTGTCGAACGTGCGACGCACGATCACCTGATGGCGCAACTGACAGCTTTGAAAAAGCTGCGGTACCAGAAGCGGAGCGCCCGAGCAAGGACCGTCGCCTCAAAACCCATCCGCCACCCAATAGAGGGGAAACCATGAATCATCGTCAAGCCATCGCCGCCGTCGTTGCACTGCTTCTCGCAGTCACTGCATATGCCCAGAAGACCGCCATCACCGTGACGACCACAGTACCTGAAGGGTCGCTGCTGTTCACTGCAATGACGCAGCCGTTCGTGTCGGCCGTTCATTCGCGTTGCGGGGACGCGGTAGATTTGAAGCCCTTTGGCACGGGAGTGCTGGCGCCCTTTAATGAAGGGCACAAGGCTGTTCAGGACGGTCGGGCAACTGCCGCCCACACCACCCCGATATGGGCCGTGAACCTAGATCCGACGAATGCCATCCTCGGTTCATTGCCCGGGGGGCTGAGCCCCGAGGCGATGCTCGTGTGGCTCTACAAGGAAGGCGGGCGCGATCTGTGGGTCAAGTACCGCCGCGAGCAGATGGGGCTGCATCCGATAGTTGTCGGTATGGGCACCACGGAGATCTTCGCACACAGCCACAAGCCGATCCGCAACGGAGCTGACCTCAAGGGCATGAAGTTCCGCACAGCCGGCGCCTGGGCCGAGATCATCAAGACCTTCGGCGCGACCCCGGTCGTGCTAGCCGGTGCCGACGTCTACCCGATGCTGGAGCGCCGCGCCATCGACGCTGCTGAGTTCCTCAACCCCAGTGGCAACAGCACCTCGGGTTTGGCAAACATCGCGAAGTTCGTCATCGTTCCAGGGATCCACAGCGCAAGCTGGCCATACGAGGTGGTGTTCAAGGCCGACTTCTTCGACAAGCTGCCCAAGCCGGTTCAGGCGTGCCTGACTGATGCCGGCGAACTTGCGACCTTGCAGGCCTACACGACCTTCGGGGCGCTCGACCTCAAGGCCATGGCTACCATGCGAGAGAAGAACGAGATCATCTCGCTCAATCCCGCGTTCGTGCAGGAGGTCAAGGCGCTCGGCCGCAAGTGGATGCTGGAGAAGGCCGAAGAGCAGGCCGGCAAGGGCAACAAATGGGTGAAGGAAATCACCGGTTCATACTTCAGGTTCCAGGACAGCTGGGAGAGGAACTCGGACTACCGCGCGCGCTGAGCGGCTACTGGCAGCAGTCTCTGCCGTTTCTTCGCCCTGCCACAGATCCTGGGAGGTTTCGTTGATCGACCGCGTGCGAGAGTTCATCGCCAAGTTGTCGTGGTGTTGCTTCGTCGGGTCCATGGCGTGCCTAGTCGCGCTGGTGGCGACGATGCTCTGGGAGGTCGTCGGCCGATACGGCCTGAACGCGCCGACCATCTGGGGTTATGATGTCACACGCTTCCTGACCGGGGCGACCTTCCTGCTAGGCTGTGCCTGGTGCCAGCGGGAGCGCAGCCACATCCGGATCGATTTCTTGGTCGCGCGCGTGCGGCCCGAACGTCGAGGGTTGCTGGAGGCTGTGTTCCTGATTGCCTTGCTGGCGCCGGCCTTGCTCGTGATGAGTTTGGCGGGCGTTCAGCGAGGCTGGTCGGCTCTCGTAACCGGGGAGGTCGACACGGTCAGCCCATGGGCGCCGCGGGTGTGGCCCTTCTACTGCACGGCCGCATTAAGCCTGATGGTCCTGTTGCTCCAATGCCTTTCGAGCCTTTCAGACTGTGTGCACGCAATACGGGGTCGGCCGGAGCCTGGGGCGGGCAAGAGCGACACGGTCATGCAATGAGTTAAGGAGGTAGCGCGATGCCCGAAGGCATGCTCGCCCTGTTGATGTTCCCGACGCTGTTTGTGCTAATCCTGGCCGGCCTGCCCGTGGCCTACGCCTTGATCGCCTGCGCCTTCGCGTTCGGATTGCCGTTCTTCGGCGATAAGCTCGGCACCCAGCTCTTCGGTGGCCTCACTGAGCTGGCGAAGAACTACACTCTGTCGGCGATTCCGCTGTTCATCCTGATGGGCACGATCCTCGAGGCTTCCGGCATCGCCGAGCGGCTGTTCAAGACCATGCAGATCTGGTTCGGTCGGCTGCCAGGTGGGTTGTGCGTGGCTGCGCTGAGCATGTGCGCGCTCTTTGCCGCCACTACCGGCGTGTTCGGTGCGGTGGAGATCGTGATCGGTCTGATGGCAATTCCCGTCATGCTGGAGCGCAAATACAACCATGGACTTATCGCGGGAACGATCTGCGCCGGGGGGTCTCTAGGCACGATCATCCCGCCGTCGGTGACGATGCTCGTGTATGCCGCTATCGCCGACTTGTCGGTCGGCGACCTCTTCGCTGGCGTGTTGCTGCCTGGGCTTCTGATGACGCTGTACTTTGTGGTCTATGTGGTGGTGCGCTGCACGATCCGGCCGCAGGATGGCGCTCCCCTACCGCGGGAGCTGTTCGGCTCGATGAGCCTTGGCGAAAAACTCGGACTAACATTGGGCGCCATCGCGCCAGCACTGCTGCTAATCATCGCAGTGCTCGGCTCGACTTTGGCGGGTATCGCTTCGCCCACCGAAGCCTCGGCGGTGGGCGTGCTCGGCGGTATCGTCCTGGCAGCCGCTTACGGCCGCCTCAACCGGAAGATGTTGATCGACGCGCTGAAGAAGACCGTTTCGCTAAGTGCCGTGATCATGCTCATTCTCGGCGCGGGGGCGCTGTTCTCCAGCGTGTTCATCGTTAATGGCGGCCGAACGATGGTCATAACCTTGATGCAGGCGTTGGACTTCCCGCCCTGGGGCGTGGTGGCCCTGTTCCTGGCGATCTTGTTTCTGCTCGGGTTCATACTAGACTGGGTGTCGATGCTGCTGGTGTGCATCCCGGTCTTCCACCCGGTGGTGGTGTCGCTCGGCTTCGATCCGTTGTGGTTCGCGGTGATGGTGGCGGTGGTGATTCAGACCTCGTACTTGACGCCGCCTTTGGCGCCAGCGGTGTTTTATTTTAAGACTATCGCCCCGCCGCAGATCACGCTGCCGCAGATGCTGCGCGGTGTCATGCCCTTCGTGTGCGTCGAACTTTTCGTGCTGCTGTCGGTGGCGTTCGTGCCGGCACTGGCCACCTACCTGCCGCAGGTACTGTTCGCACGCTGATCTCATGGCAGATAAAACGCACGCCGAACTGCTTCCGCTGGCCGAACACCTTGATCGGGTGATGAGCTGCGATCTGCGCGCTCGCCCGTACCTGCTGCCGCTCCACGCGGCGGCCGTGGCGGTGCACGGCGAACCGCTCACCCTCGCAGCGGGGCGCGAGTTGGCGCGTGCCATCGACGACAAGCACCTTCCAATTGTTCTGATCGTCACCGGCTTCGCCTCGGTGGTGCTGGGCGTGGGCGAGCAGGACGGCCCGCCGGGGGCGGTGTACCTCGGCCGCGCACTGGCCGCGCTGGGCGCGCTGCCCCTATTCGTCACCGATAAACACCAGGTCGACCTGATGCGCCAGGCCTCGCGCGGCGGCGGGTTGAACGTCATCGAGCTCGAACGTGCACGGGCCGCGGTCGCGGTCAAGCAAAGCGTCTCGGCTATCGTTGACTGGCCGGCCGATCGCGACGCCGCGCGGCTGAAGGCCACAGCGCTGATCGCTGAGACCTCCCCTGCGGCCATCATCGCTATCGAGCGGCCGGGCGCCAATGAACACGGGCGTTGCCACCAACTCGGCGGGCAGGAGCTTTCGCTCGCGCTGTGCTCCGACACAGACGTGCTCTGGAACGCGGCACGCGCGGCCGGCATCCCGAGCATCGGCATCGGCGATGCTGGCAACGAGCTCGGCATGGGCGCTATCAACGCCAGCGTGCAGCGCGAGCTCGCAGACCGCCGCTGCCCAAGCT
>VGIE01000202.1 GCA_016867955.1 Betaproteobacteria bacterium | reverse complement strand
AGACCCAAGCCACGGCCTGCCCCAAGCTCCAAGCCGCCCGGGTAAAGCCGTCTTCCGGCACCTTCGGCTCGGGCGTCAGCGCCTTGCGGCGCTCGCATAGCCAATCGGCGAAATCGGCATCCGGCAGGACAATCGGCCGCCCAGCGAGGCGTGCGCGGTCGTCGGCATGCAGCGCGTTCGCGATGACGACGCCATGATGCAGGCTGAGCACTCCGCCATTGGCGTGACGCCAATATTTGGGGCTAAGTGTGACCGGCTCCGCTGGGGGCTCTGTCAATATGCGATTTGGCAATGCGCCGGATGCCAGGGCATCCAGCGTGAGCGCTTCGGCCTCGTCTTGAAGTTCCTTCAGCCGTGCGCGCCCTCGCTTGGGCAGATCGTTGGACCGGCCCGCTTGCAGCGCCAGCAGCAACGAAACATCGCGGTAACTGACCAGTGTCTCAAGGAGCTCGCGGAAGGCGTCCCGCAGCGAAATCGAGCCGGCCGGCAGCGCGCGGCCGGCCGGTGGGGCGTCGCGCTGCATCGGCAGGCCGGCATGGCGCTCGACGGCCGCCGCGAAGGCATCGCGCCATGCCTGCCACTCGGCGCGGCGAAACACCAAGCGATGGCTGGCCAGATAGCGGTCGTCCTGCTCCAGCGCTATCTCGCACAAGGTCTCGCCTGCCAGCGCCAGGTCCGCGAAGGCGCCGCGCCAGTAGTAGCCTGGCACCGAAAGCTGGCGATCCGCCTGCAACACCAGCGGCTCAAGCTCGCCCCGTTCGATGGCGTCGATGACGACGGCTTGCAGCCAATCAAAGGCGCCGCCTTTCTCGGCCCGCTGCTCCGGCGTCGGCTCGCGGAAGTCGGGGACGTTGATGGCCGGCGGCTCGCCCCTGCCGTATAGGCGCACCAGTTCGTGAAAAGCCTCGCAAACCAAGACATACTCGACGGGAACCGCGCGGGTAGCCATCGGCAGAACTCGCGTTTGGCGCCGCCTCCACCGGTCCGCGTTCGGCCGACATCGGCGACGAATCACTGGATTCTGCGTAGCGCGATATCGCCGGCAATGTCAAAGCCCGATGCGGCAAGCGGCGGTAGCGGTAGCACTGGTGCCGCCTGAGGCGTTTCGACCGGCCACCTAGGCCGATCCCGGGCGCCGGCGCTACACTGGCGCCAGGAGGACTCGCATGAGCCGCCTGCTGGCGTTGCTGGGCTTGTCTTTGCTGCTGGCGCTGCCATGCCAGTAGGCCCCGAGGACTTCGACAAGGGCGTGGCCGCCGCGAAGCGCTACGCGACAGAGCTAAAGGAAAAGCGCCCGCTGGCCGAGCAGGGGAATGCCGAAGCCCAGGCCGTACTTGGCTTCATGTACGACGAGGGCAAGGGCGTGCCGCAGGACTTTGCCGAGGCGCTGAAGTGGTACCACCGCGCCGCCGAGCAGGGCCATGCCCACGCCCAGAACAATCTTGGCCTCATGTACGCCAAGGGCGAGGGCGTACCGCAGGACTACGTGCAAGCGCATTTCTGGTTCAACCTGGCCGCCTCGAAGTTTGACGAGCCGGAGGGGCGGAAAATGTCTGCGGGCAACTGCGATTTGGCCGCCACGGAGATGACACCGGCACAGATCGCCGAGGCGCAGCGGCTGGCAAGAGAGTGGAAGCCCAAGACCTGGGCCGAGGTGCAGGCCATGGAGCGCCAGGCCGGCAAGCAGCGGTAGTCCGGCACACGCACGACTACCGGCCCGGCGCCTCTGAAACGATGCGCTCGCCGCCTTACCGTCCCAGGTAAAGACTGCCATACAAACCGCCGCCGCCCGGCGAACGGTCGTCCCAAGTCGGCTGACGTGTTTATCTTTGAAGCCTCCGGTACGGGAAGCGATCAAGACCATGTTGGAGGTCTGTATTGCCGCTCGTCGCGGCATCAAAGTCGGCGACGTTCAGGTGGATCAGCTTGCTGCGGGCACCTTCAGCGTCGACCACAGCGAAGGGGGGACGGGTTCGCGCAGGCGCCAGCGGACTGTGATCGGCTCACTTCCCTCCCAGGATACGAAGTCCACCTCGCCGCAATAAAGAAATCGCGTCACTACCCGGCCCACCCGTTTGCTCGGGCGGACGAGGAGGTGGACGTGAAAGCCCATAGCGCTGTGATCGCGGATCGCTTGGCCGTGCTTCGACGTCTGGGTAGTCCGGTTCTGGCTCTGCCAGCTGAACTCTCGATCAGAGAGGAAGTGGTCAGCATAGGCGAAGTCGGGGCTGAGGTCATCCTTCCTGAGAGTCACGAGCAGGAAAACGTGCGGCGCGCTGAGTACGAAGCCAACGTTCCAAATGGCTTGGCTGAACGTCAGTCCAAACGCCGGCGGGATCGCTTCGCGGATGTAGCGTTCCCAGGGCTTCAGGCCGGATGCCGCGAGTGTGCTGGTGCCGATCGGCTCCATGATCGTTCTATCGCCATTCTGACGTAGTCGCACGCGCTCGCCACGCCCCGGCAAGCCAGCGTCGTCACCGAACCAGGAGCGAAGCAGCGTGGGGAGCTGATTGGCGGTGTCTCCGGGATTGCGGACGACATTAATGGCGATCTTGGCGACGACGGCCTCCATCGCGCTGCCGGCGACCTCAATCTCCATCGGTCCCTCCGGCAGGTCGCCACCAGCTCCAGTCGCCGGCAGGAAGAGGACCGGGTTACCGGATGTGTTGCGCGATACCTGGCAGATAATGTCCGCAACGGAACCGGCGGCACCCCGGGACAAGTACTGCGCCAGACGCCAATCGAGGATCTCTCGCAGGAGCCCGGCAAAGGCCGGCGGCTCAATCACTTCTATGGCTATGGAGAACTCCCGACCATCGAAGGCGAAGTACGGGACGCGGCCGTTGTCTCGCGCTTTGATGAAGGCGTCGATTGGGTTGCGGATCAGCAACTGCGGCAGCGCCGCCGCGTTGTCGAGTTCGACGCTGAAGTCTTCCTTGAGCAGGTGAATGCGGTTGGCTAGCGCCGCGACACGCTGCGCGATGTCTTCGATGGGGAGGCGCGCCACCAGCGCATCACCGTCGAGCATGGCGAGCAGCAGCACGATCTTGTAGCTGCGCGTGGCCTCGGTCTTCTCGATGTCCGCGAAGAAGCGGCGCGCGGCAGACCACGCAGCATTCTCAGCCTCGCCGAGCCCGCCCATGCGCGCCACGAAGCCCAGCCAGGAGCGCTCACTGTTGCTGCGCGGATTTAGTCCGGCATGGAAGGTCTCGACCGCGGTGGGGCGAACACCATGCCGCTCCGCGAAGTCGCGATAGAACGACTCGATCGCCTCTTCCGGTCGGCGGGGGCGCAACAGCGCTTGCAAGATCTCGACGGCGCTCAGGTCGTAGGTCACCTCGCAGCCGGCTGGCAGCGTGAGGCTCTTGTCGATGACCGCGTTGAGAAGCTCCCGGATCCGCCCGTTGCTCTCGGCATCGCGGCCGGCCATCACGGCAATGCCACGCAGCTTCATCAGAAAGGCACGGTGATTACCGATGTAGTCGATGACGGTGAGCCACTCCTTGCCGGCGGAAACCCGCAGGCCACGGCCCAGCTGCTGCAGCCAGATGATCGTCGATTCGGTTGGCCGCAGCATCAGCACTGTATCGATAGCCGGTACATCGACGCCTTCGTTGAACATGTCGACGGCGAAGATCACCTGCAGCTCCCCGGACTGCAGGCGCTGTAGGGAGGTGGCGCGCGGTGCGCTGCTGGGGCCGGAATGCACGGCAACGGCTCGGATGCCTTCTCGGACGAAGAAGTCGGCCATGAAGTCGGCATGGCGTTGTGAGCAGCAGAAGGCTATGCAGCGGCTGCCCCCGAGTTTCTGCAACTGCTCCAGTGCGTTGCGGGCGCGGGCTTCGGTGCTGACCGCCACAGTGAGCTCGGCGAGGTCGAATTGCACGTTCCGCCAAGGGATGTTGCTGTAGTCAATCTCGTCCGGCACGCCGAAATAATGGAACGGGCACAGGTGGCCGCCGTCGATCCCCTGCTGGATGTCGGCCTGAAAGACGAGGTTCTCCTGGCACAAGCCAAGCAGGTCGGCGCCGTCGGTGCGTTCCGGCGTCGCCGTCAGGCCGAGCAGGAACCTCGGCCTGAAATAGTCGATGACCCGGCGGTAGGTAGCAGCGGCCGCGTGGTGAAACTCGTCGATGACGACATAGTCGAAGTCGTCCGGCCGGAACCGTGTGAGGTGATTGTCGCGGCCGAGCGTTTGCACCGACGCGAACACCAGGTCGGCCTCGGTCTCCTGCTGCGTGCCAGCAAGGCGGCCAATGCGGGCCTGCGGCCGAACGCGGCGAAACACATCGACCGCCTGGTTCAGGATCTCCTCGCGATGGGCGACAAAAAGAATGCGGTGGAATTGCGGGCGATCGCTGTCGAACGCCGCTAGCCAGGTCTTGCCAAGCCCGGTCGCCAGAACGACCAGGCCGGCAGTGAAGCCTTCGTTCCGTGTCGCCTGCAGGGCCGCTAGCGCCTCCTGCTGGATGGCGTGTGGCTCCGGCGGCAGCAGGGGTACCTCATATGGCACTCCAGCCTCATGCAAGCCTGGCGTGCCTCGACGCCGCTCATACTGGTCGATCCAAGCGGCACTCGCGGCGACAGCCGCATAGTCGGTGAACAGTGCCTCGAAGCCAGCGCGGATCTCGGCAAAGCCACGAACATCGTGGCTGGACACCACCTTGTAGTTCCATTCGATCGACTTGGTCAGCGCCGAGGCGGTGAGGTTCGAGCTGCCGACGAACGCAACGCCCTCGAGGCCGGCTAGGAAGGTATAGGACTTGAGGTGAAAACCTTTTGTGTGGGTTTCGTAGACCCGAAGCGACAGATTGCCCTGCAGGTCGGCGAGGCGACGGAGCGCAATTGGCTCAGTCACGTCGAGATAGTCGCCGACGAGGATACGAGCCCGACCACCACGAGCGAGAAAGTCCTTGAGGTGCTCGACGATCAGCCGCGCGCCACTGTCGAGCAAGAAAGCGACGGCGATGTCGCAGGTGTCCGCGCGGTCCATGTGCACGATCAGGTGCGGTAGAAAATGGTCCTCGTCGCCCTTGATCAGCCGCTGCGCCTCCGCAGCGAAGGCGGAGGTAGCGAGGTAATTTGCCTTCGCCGGAATGACGTGCCGGACACCGCC
>VGIE01000201.1 GCA_016867955.1 Betaproteobacteria bacterium | reverse complement strand
TTCTGCAACGCCTTGCGGAAGACGGTTTCCAGCCCCAAGCCACACCCTACTCGCCGTCGGGCATCCGGTTGGCGGGCAAGCCGGCGATCAACCGGCACCCGCTGTTCCTTGCCGGCGAGATCGAGGTGCAGGATGAGGGCAGCCAGTTGCTGGCCTGGTTGGTGGAGCCGCGTCGCGGGGAGATGGTGGTGGATTTCTGCGCCGGTGCGGGCGGGAAGACTCTGGCGCTCGGCATGCTGATGCGCTCGACGGGCCGCTTGTACGCATTCGATGTTTCGGCGCGACGGCTCGAAAACCTCAAGCCGCGTCTGGCGCGGTCTGGATTGTCGAACGTGCATCCCCAGCGCATTGAAGGCGAGCGCGACCCGCGGGTGCAGCGCCTGGCGGGCAAGATTGATCGCGTGCTGGTGGATTCCCCCTGCAGCGGACTCGGGACCTTGCGCCGCAATCCCGACCTGAAATGGCGACAGACACCGGCCTCGGTCGAGGAACTCAGGGACAGGCAGGCGAAGGTCCTCGCCAGCGCTGCGGTGCTGGTCAAGCCGGGCGGGCGACTCGTGTACGCCACCTGCAGCATTCTGGCGTCCGAGAACCGGCGCATCGTGGATGCCTTCCTGCAGGCTCAGCCGCAATTCGTGCTGCGACCGGCAGCGGAAATCCTGCCTCGCCAGAAGATCGCACTCGACTGCAGCGAATGCCTGGAGTTATGGCCGACGACACATGGCACCGACGCATTCTTTGCTGCCGCGCTGGAACGCGTTGCCTGATGCGGCGGCTGGTCGCGCTCCCACTCACTTTGCCTGTGCCTGGCGCTCTGGTGCTCCCCCGGCATCGGGCAATCCGCGCGTCGCCCAGCCTCGGCAGTGCCAATGCTCCCGGCAGCGGGTTCAGTTCAGGCAGCATTCTCCCCCTGGGCTGACGTGGAGGCGCTCATCGTCGCGGCGATCGGGTCTGCACGCAGCGAGGTGCTGGTGCATTCGTACAGTTTCACCAGTCGCTCGATCGCCAATGCGCTGATCGCGGCGCGCCGGCGGGGCGTGGATGTTCGCGTTACCGCCGACAGGGAGCAGACCTTCTCCGGGGTGTCGAGCCGGGTGCCCGAACTGGCGGCGGCTGGCATCCCGGTCTTGCCGACGCGGCCGTCGTCACCGGCAGCTATAACTGGACCTGGTCGGCGCAGAATCGCAACGCCGAGAACGTGATCATCATGCGGCGCAATCCGGAACTGACCCGGCGATTCGCCGCCAACTGGTACCGCCATGCGGCGGAAGCGATGCCCTATGAACTGGTCCGAGACGTACCGCTCGCAACGCACTAGCGGTGCTGGCCGGACCTGGCCGAAGCGGCGTCAGCAAGCGCACTTTCACCGGCGCAAACGACGAATGGGCAGTCGATCATGAACGAACCGTTCAACAAGGTCCTCATCGCGCTTTGGGCGGACCTGTCACAGCCGGAGATTCTCTGGCAGGTCGGTACGCTGGTGCTCTGCCTCCTCGTTGCGCTCCAGGTCAGCCAGTGGATACGAATAATGCCCCAGGTCGAGGCCAGCGGCGTCTGGAAGCTCGGCTACGGCGGCCTGAAGCGCATCCTTTTCCCTTTGCTGGCCCTGGTGCTGGTGCTGATCGGACGCGCCCTGTTGCGGCACTGGCAGCATGTCAATCTGCTGCATGTGGCAGTGCCGCTCCTGGGATCGCTGGCGCTGATCCGGGTCCTCTTCTACGCGTTGCGGCATGTGTTTCCGCCGGGCGGCATGCTCGCCCCGTTCGAGAGGGCGATCGCGCTGTTGGTCTGGGGCGGGGTGGCACTACACATGCTGGGCGTGCTGCCGGACGTCGTCGCCTTCCTCGAGGCCGTGAACTTCAATATCGGGAAGCAGCGCATCTCCCTGTGGCTGGTGCTTCAGGCGTTGTTCTGGGTCTTGCTGACATTGCTGGCGGCGCTGTGGGGCGGCAGCGCCGTCGAGGCGCGCCTGATGCGCGCCGAGACCCTGCATTCCAGCCTTCGCGCAGTGCTGTCGCGGCTGACTAGGGCGGTGCTGCTCTTGCTGGCGGTGCTGATCGTGCTGCCCGTCCTCGGTATCGACCTCACGGTGCTGTCCGTATTCGGTGGCGCGCTGGGAGTCGGTCTCGGTTTCGGTCTGCAGAAAGTGGCCAGCAACTACATCAGCGGATTCATCATCCTGCTGGAGCGCTCCATCCGGCTGGGCGACCACATTATCGCCAACAATTTTTTCGGCGAGGTGAAGGGAATCACCACGCGCCATGTCATTCTGCGAGGCGGCGACGGGCGGGAAGCCATGATCCCGAATGATTCCCTGATTACTTCAACGGTCGTCAGCCACACACACTCCGACAAGCGCATCCGGCTCGGCGTGCAAGTCCAGATCTCCTATGACTCCGACGTTGAGCGAGCGATTGCCGTGCTGGTCGATGTCGCGGCGGCGCACCCCCGGGTCATTGCCCATCCCCCACCCAACGCCTTCATCATCAACCTTGGCGAGAACGGCGTTGAATTGGAGCTGGGATTCTGGATCGAGGACCCCGAGCACGGCAACCTGAACGTCCGTTCAGACATCAGCCGGGCTATTCTTGCGGCCTTCCGTCGGGAAGCGATCTCCATTCCGTTTCCGCAGCGCGAAATCCGTCATCGGAACGCTGATATTCCCTGACGATTCAGCAGCTTGATCCCCGTTGAGAGATTCGGCCCCGGGGTCAGTCTATTCACGTACAATCCCGGCCCACACGAGCCGCAATTGCTGGTTGTGATCCACCCATCACGCAGGGCATTACATGACTCTTCTGGAACTGCGCGGCCATCCTTTTTTGTTCTCCGGCGTTTTCGATCTGGACTGGTGGCAACTGGCCCTCGTGGCGCTTGCACTGACGCACGTGACGATTGCCGCAGTCACCATCTTTCTGCACCGGCATCAGGCGCATCGAGCCCTGGAACTGCATGCGCTCCCCAGCTATTTTTTTCGCATCTGGTTGTGGATGACGACGGGCATGGTGACCAAGGAGTGGGCCGCGATACACCGCAAGCACCATGCGAAGTGCGAAGCGGTTGAAGATCCGCACAGCCCGCAGATTCATGGCATCAGCCGCATTCTCTGGGGCGGGGTGGAACTCTATGTAAAGGAATCCTACAACAAGGAGACGCTGGAGCGTTACGGGCACGGCACGCCCTGCGACTGGCTGGAGCGCAACCTGCTGGGCCGTTTCACGGTGCTTGGGCCGGTGCTGATGGGCGTGATTGATGTCTGCCTGTTCGGGCTTTTTTCCGGCCTCCTGGTACTGGTTGCGCAACTGGTCTGGATTCCGTTCTGGGCCGCCGGGGTGATCAACGGCATCGGGCATTTCTGGGGCTATCGGACCTTTGACAGCCTCGATGCGAGCACCAACATCGTGCCCTGGGGAATCCTCATTGGCGGCGAGGAACTCCACAACAATCACCATGCCTTCGCAACCTCGGCCAAGTTGTCGAACAAGTGGTACGAGTTCGATATCGGCTGGGGTTACATCCGCGCATTGGAAGTTCTCAGACTGGCGGAGGTCAAGCGCGTCGCTCCGACGCCCAGGTTCACCGCAGCCAAGGCAGTTTGCGACCATGAGACGCTGCAGGCCGTTCTGACGCATCGTTATGACATCCTGGCGACCTACGCGAAATCGCTCAAGGCGACCTATGCACAAGAGCTTGGCAGGCTGCGGCGCTTTTCACCTTCGGATGCGCTGATGCTGCAGGGCCTGCGTCGCTGGCTGCACCGGGACGACCGCAAGCTTGCCGAGGCTGAGCGAGAGAAGCTGGAGGCGGTGCTGGCCGTCAGCAAGCCGCTGCAGACGGTGTACAACATGCGCAAGGAACTGATGGTCGTCTGGGAGCGCTCGTCTGCGACGCGCGAGCAGCTAGTGAAGCAACTGCAGGACTGGTGCCACCGCGCCGAGGCAAGTGGCATCACGCCACTAATCGAGTTCTCACAGCGCCTGCGCAGTTACGCCTGATTTGCCGCCGGTCCGGACGGTGTGCCCCCGGGGCCAGAAGCCCGGAAAAATAAAAAGGCCCGTCAATGACGGGCCTTTCCTAATCCGGAGGACACTCCCGAGGCTTCCGGCTATTTCAGCTTGGTTTCCTTGTACATGACGTGCTTGCGCGCCTTCGGATCGTACTTCTTGATCTCCAGCTTTTCCGGTTTGGTTCGCTTGTTCTTGCTGGTCGTGTAGAAGTGCCCGGTGCCCGCACTCGACTCAAGTTTGATCTTCTCTCTCATCGCTCGATCCCCCGATCAGACCTGGCCGCGCACGCGAAGCTCTTCGAGCACGGCCTCAATGCCCTTCTTGTCGATATTGCGAAGGCCGGCATTGGATACACGAAGACTGACCCAGCGCTCTTGCGATTCGACCCAGAAACGGCGGTACTGCAGGTTCGGCAGGAACCGGCGCTTGGTCTTGTTGTTGGCGTGGGACACGTTATTGCCCACCCGCGGCTTCTTGCCGGTGACTTGGCAGACTCGTGCCATGAATTTGCTCCAGACGAAAACGCCGCATTATAGGGCATTTGCACGCGCTTCAACAACCCGTTTGATCCGATGGGTGCTGGCGGGACTGTCAGCGCGCCTGGAGGCGGGACCGGTGCGTCCGATCCGGGGCGCTAGAATGCCGGCGCGAAGGATAACGGCGTTTTGGCCGGGCGCGGTGAGTTGTCCTTTGCAACAATCGTGCCCCTGCAAGGGGCTGCGAAAGTTCATTCTGGAAGAGGAGGTGTGGCAATGAACAAGAGAATCTCTACATCCGCGAGGATGGCATCCCGCCTGGGACTGCGAACGGTCTTCGTATCATTCGTGGTTACGGGCATTCTTGGGGCGCCCGGGTTTGTCATCGCGGATGCCGGTGATGGACGCACTGGGCGTCCAGTACCGTCGGAATCCGCCAGGCCGGCTTTCGGCGCGCTGTTGCTCGCCCAGGTTACCAAGGCGCCCTCGTCAGACCAGCCGGTGGAACTGGATGCCCTCATCAAAGCGGCGAAGGCAGAGGGCGAGCTGACTTTCTATTCCTCAACGCCCGAAGGCGTGTCAAAGAAGGCCGCGGAGGCATTTTTCGCAAAGTTTGGGGTCAGGGCCAATTTT
>VGIE01000200.1 GCA_016867955.1 Betaproteobacteria bacterium | reverse complement strand
CGGTTACGGTCACCCGCACTACCCGCCGATGAAGGCGATGCGCAAACTCGGAATCGCCGGTGTGATCGCCGAATCGTTCTCGCCGGGGTACTGGCGTGGCGAGATCAGCATGGGTTTCCCGCAGGTAGCTTGCAGGGGAATCCTCGGGCTCGTTCAACGCTGGGACGAGCTGGAAGTGGACTGGAAGCGTTCGATCGTGCGCAATCTGACTCGCGGCACCGAACTCGCATTCGAGGCACTGTCGCACGCCGACGTGCAGATGCTGGAGGCAGGTGGCCTGGAAGGCTACTTGAAGCGGCGCTTTTCGATTGAACTCGGAGCAGGAGCGAAATCATGAGCGGACTTCGTCAGATGATCGGTTCCAAAGGGACGGTCTGGGCCGCTGGCGCCTATGACGCCTTGAGCGCACGCCTGATCCAGGAAGCGGGCTTTGACGCCTTGCTGACCTCTGGGTATGCGATCTCCGCCTCGCTCCTCGGGGAGCCCGATACCGAGCTCTACACCATGACCGAGAATCTCGCTGTGGTGCGCAACGTTTGCAGCGCGGTGAGCATACCCGTGGTCGCCGACATCGACACCGCCTACGGCAATCCGATCACCGCGATGCGCACGATGCGTGAGTTCGAAAGCGCCGGCGCCTCGGCCGTCATCGTCGAGGACCAGGTGTCGCCCAAGCGTTGCCCGTGTGCAGCCGACAAGGTCGAGATCGTTCCGATGGAGGAGGCGGTCAACAAGATCCGGGCGATGGTCTCGGTGCGCAGGGATCCGGAGGTCCTGATCGTCGCGCGCACCGATGCGGTCGATCCCGAGGAGGCCATCCGCCGCGGCCGAGCCTACGTCGCCGCCGGGGCCGACATCATCCAACCGATATCCAAGTGCTTCAAGAATTTCGCCGGCTTGCAAGCCATGCGCGAAGGCTGCGGCGTGCCCTTGTCGCTGCAACTGCTCGCATGGCTGGAGACCGATTTGAGCCGCAAGCAGATCGAGCAGGTTGCGGCATTGGCCACGTACGCGCTGGTTCCGGTAATGACGGTCACCCAGGCATTACGAACGAATCTGCGCGCGCTGTACGAATCCAGGTCGGCCAAGAGCCTACCGATGCCGGTTACCGGATTGCATGCGTTCAATGACTTCATCGGCTTCGGCCGGGTCGATGCGCTGCAGCGTGAGTTCATGCCCGGCAGTTAGGGCTGCATATAGATGGTCAATTTTCTTGGAGACTGACGTATGAGAAGCGTTGCCCGACACCCCTTGCGCGCGATCGGTTTCGCCGCCGTCGGTCTGTTCGCAATGTACACACTGCTGGCCGGCACACCGGCGGAGGCCCAGACGGTCAAGCGCGGCGGCCGACTGGTCATCGCCCAGGACGAAGGCCCCGACCGGATTGATCCCCACGGTACGGTGATGTCGTTCCAGCATCGCATCATCGTGAACGGCCCCTACGAAGCCCTGTTGGGGTTGGACAAGGACTTGACGATCGGGCCCTCGCTCGCGACCGCCTGGAAGGAGGAGAACCCGACCTCCTACACGTTCACCCTCCGCGAGGGTGTGAAGTTCCACGACGGTTCGACGATGACCATGGACGACGTGCTGTTCACCTTCCAGCGGATCATGGATTCCAACCGTCCGAGCGACGCACGCACCAAGATGCGCATGGTGAAGTCGGTCGCGAGGGTCGATGATCGCACGGTCCGGATCGAGCTGAAATCGCCTTCAGCGCCGTTTCTGCGATATATGGCTTCACCGGAGGTGACCGGCATCGTGTCGCGCAAGTTCACCGAAGCCGCCAAGAACGATTTGACGAGGACTGCCAACGGCACCGGTGCATTCCGCATCACCAACTTCACCCCGGGGGTCAACGTCACGTTCGAGAAGTTCGCCGACTATTGGGACGCCGGTAAGCCGTATCTGGACCGGATCGAGCTGCGCATCATCCCGGACGATTCGACCCGGATCGCGGCACTGCGAACCGGCGAGATCGACATGACGTTCTTTCGGCCCGACAAGCGTCCGCTCCTGAATGCCTTGCGCAACGTCACGATCGGCGAGTCGATCCACAACTCGACGCAGATGCTGCCGTTCAACTGTGAACGCGCGCCGATGAGCGACCTCCGGGTACGCCAAGCCTTCGCGCTCTCCATCGATCGCAACGTCATAATGAACACCGTGTTTCCGGGCCGGGTGGCACGTCCGGGCATGGCAGTGGCCCCGGCCGACAAGAAGTATGGCTACCAGGGCGACGGCACCGACCTGCCGTACTGGAAGGGGGACATTCCGCGCGCAAGGAAGCTGCTCGCCGACGCGGGATTCCCCAACGGACTCAAGATGACGATCCAGTACATCGGCACCCCGGCCTTCGCGGTGGATTCGCGGATCTCCGAACTGCTCCGCGAGCAGGTCGCGCGCAGCGGGATCGATCTCCAGTTAGTGCCGATCGAATACTCAGCCAGCGCCCGCAACTCGATCGCCGGCAACTACGAGATCATGAGCAACGGCCGGGGCATGGACGCCGATCCGGAGGGCGCCTTCTTCGATGCGCTCGGCAGTGCGGTGCGCACCAAGTGCAAGGATCCGAAATTCGATGCCATGGTCGACGCGGCTAACGCGGAGCTCGACGTCGGCAAGCGCGCGACGATGCTGACCAATGCGCAGAAGTACATCCTGGAGAACGTCTACTTCATCTACATGTTCTCGGCTCCGTTCCGGGTCGAGGTCTGGAAGAACGATGTGAAGGGATACGAGCCGATGCCGACGGTGCGGCGCACGTCGCTGCGCCAGGTCTGGCTCGATCGCTAGCCGGGAACTAAGGGATAGATCGATGTTTCACCTCGGCTGGTTCGGAACGACAGGGCCGGTAAATTGGCTCTCGCCGTCGGGGACGATGTACGACTGGCGCAAGCCGGAGATTTTCCAGGACGTCGCCAAACTGTGCGAACGCGCGAAGATGGATTTCGTCATGTTCGCCGACAGCGTGGCCATCCCGTCCCTGTTCTGCGGCTCCACCGACTACTACGTGAAGAACGGCTTCATGATCTATCACGATCCGGTGCCGACCTGCGCGTGGATGGCGGCGGCCACCCAGCGGATCGGCCTCGCCTCGACGTTGTCGTGCACGTTCTATCCGCCGTATCTGCTCGCCCGGCTGCTCGGAACCATGGATCATCTGAGCAGCGGTCGCATCGCCTGGAACGTGGTCACCTCGACCAAGGGCGGCGAGAACTTCGGCATGGAGATGCCGGAGCACGACGAGCGCTACGACATGGCCGACGAGTACCTCGAGCTGTGCCGACAGTTATGGGACTCCTGGGATCCCAACGCGGTCATCATGGACCGCGCGAGCGGCGTGTTCGCCGACCCGTCGAAAGTGAAGACGATCGATTTCAAGGGCAAACATTACCAGTGTCGCGGGCCGTTGAACGTGGTCTCCTCCCCGCAGAAGCATCCGGTCATCATCATGGCCGGCACCTCGCCGCGCGGCCAGCGCTTCGCGGTGCAGAACGCGGACATGGTGATCGCCCACAAGAACAGCGTCGCCGACATGAAGACCTACAGCAGTCAGCTGCGCGGGAAGACGGCCGATGCCGGCCGCGATCCGAAGTCGCTCAAGATCTCCTATGCGATCAAGCCGGTAATGGGCGACTCCCCCGCCGAGGCCGAGGACAAGTGGCACAAACACCTGGCCAACGGCGACGTCGACCTGGGTCTGGCCGACCTCTCGAACACGCTGATGTACGACATGTCGCAGTTCGATCTCGACAAGCCGCTGCCCAAGGACCTGAAAGTCCAGGGCATCGTCGGAAAGCTGCTCCAGTACACCCAGAGCCAGGGTCACATGACGCTGCGCGAGATCGCCAAACACGAGAGTCTAAAGGAAACGTTCCCGATTCACGGCACGCCGGAGCAGATCGCCGATGTACTCGAACACGCCTGGCGAGAAGGCGGCGCTGACGGCTTCCATTTTCGACAGATGCTCCAGGACTACAACTATCTCGTCGAGATCACCACCAAGCTGATCCCGGTCCTGCAAAAGCGCGGTCTGGTGCGTAAGGAGTACAGCGGCACCATGCTCCGCGAACACCTCTTCGAGTTCTAGCCGGCTTGGGTTCCGCGATCGTGGCTGATGCTGCGCCGCTACCGGCCACCCCTGAGCGCTCGCAAGCGCCGCTGCTCGCGGTCGAACGGCTCGCCGTCACGATTCCCGGCAATGCGGGTCCGATCCACGCGGTGCGCGATGTCTCGTTCTCGGTCCGGGCCAGCGAGCGGATCGCGATTCTCGGCGAGAGCGGGAGCGGCAAGACCATGACGGCGCTCAGCCTGCTCGGTCTGCAGCCCCCCACGGCACGCGTCTCCGGTGCCTTGATCTACAAAGGCCGCCGGATCGAGTTGGGTGCGGACCCGCACGCCGCCGCGCCGGTCCTCGCCGACGCGGGCGTCATCTTCCAGGACTCTCTATCGAGCCTGAACCCGATCGTGCGGGTCGGCAACCAATTGATCGAACGGTTGACGCTGCGCGGGTGGGACAAACGCGCCGCGCGGGCCGAAGCGGTTCGTGTTCTCTCCCACGTCGGCGTAGCCGATGCCGATGCGCGCATGAACGCCTATCCGCACGAACTTTCCGGCGGCATGCGTCAGCGCGTGATGATCACGATGGCGTTGCTCGCCCAACCTGCTTTGCTGGTCGCCGACGAGCCCACCACCGCGCTCGACACGACGGTACAGGCCCAGGTGATCGATCTGATCCGGATGCTGCAGGCGGAGAACGCAATGGGTCTAGTGCTGATCACCCACGATCTCGCGATGGCCGCCGAAGTATGCGATCGCGCAGTAGTGATGTATGCCGGTTATGTGGTCGAGGACTTGCCGATGGTCGAGCTGCTGCGCCGGCCGCGCCACCCTTACGCGGCGGCCCTGCTCGATTCCATGCCGCGACTGGATTCGCCGGCGGACACGCCGCTCGAGATGATCCAAGGCGAACCGGCCTCGGCACTCGGGCACTTCGCCGGCTGCCCGTTCCGGCCCCGCTGCACCTACGGCGAGGCCGCTTGCGATGGCGAAGTCCCGCCCCTGCAAGCGGTCGCGCCGGCTCAGTTTACGCGCTGCACGCAGCATGAACGGCTCATGACGCGTGAGGCGGC
>VGIE01000199.1 GCA_016867955.1 Betaproteobacteria bacterium | reverse complement strand
CGTCGCGGGCTGGGTGGCGGCCGGCGGCGCGGGCACCGCCGGCACGCCGGTCGCGCCGCTGCTGCTGGCGCTCTGGCTGCTGGCTACCGGCATCGTCTTCGGCACCGGCTATGGCCTCCTCAATCCGGTCAGTTCCAACGTGCTGTTCGTCACCACCCCCGCTGCCATGCGCTCGCTGGTGTTCTCCATCAAGCAGACCTCGGTGCCGATGGGCTTCGGGCTGGCGGGCGTAGCCTTCCCGTTCCTGCTGCTGGTGCTGCCCTGGCAATGGGTGTGCATGGTGATGGCCGCCGTCCTCGTTCTGGTCGCCTTGGCCATCAATCCGCTGCGGCTCGTGGTGCAGGAGTCGGGGCAGTCGCGCCGGCAGCTGCTGCGCTGGTCCGACTTCAGCAACCCGCTGCGCGATGTGCTGGCCACGCGCACCTGGCGCCATCGGGCGCTCATGGCGCTGTCGTACTCGGCGACGCAGACGGCAGCCACGGCATACACGGTGTCCTTCCTCAACCTCGAGATCGGCCTGTCGCTGATCGCCGCCGGCTCGGTGTTCGCCATCGCGCAGATTGGCGGCGTCGCCGGGCGCATCGGGCTGGGCGCCATCGCCGATCTGTGGGTGATGCCGCGGCTGCAACTCGGGCTGGTCGGCATTGCCACCGCCATTTTCTCGCTGAGCATGGTGGCTATCACCCCGCAGTGGCCGCTTATCGCCATCACCGTGCTGTGCGCGCTGTTCGGGATCGTTTCCATCGCCTGGAACGGCGTGTTCATCGCCGAAACCGCCGCCTTGGCGCCCGCCGGGCGCATCGGGCATTACACGGGGGGCGTGCAGGTGTTCATTTCACTGGGCGCCATGCTGGGGCCCGGGCTGTACGCGCTGATCGTCACCTTCAGCGACAGTTACGCGCTCGCGTTTGCCCTGCTGGGCATCCCGCCGCTGCTGGTGGGCATCCTGTTCCTGCTGCCGGATGCGGATTCGCGACGGCGCCCGCAGGCGGGTGCCTGATGCGCAGGCTCGGCGCGGGGTTCAAGCCCGGCACGCCTGGCGCGGCGAGCTTTTACGCCATCTTCACGCTGGGGCTGCACCTGATCTGCGCGCTGGTGACGGCGGTGCCTGCAGTGCTCGCGCCGGTGGCGGCGCCGGCGTTCGGCATGCATCCGGGCGGCGTTGGCGCCCTGATTGCGGTCATGTTCATCGTGTCGCTACCCGCCGGCCTGACCACGGCCGGTATCGTCGCACGAGTCGGAGCCGCTCGCGCCTGTCACCTGGTCGCGGCGGGCTCCGCGATCGCGTTGCTCCTCATGGCGGCCGCGGCCTATGGCGCACTGTGGGCTTCGAGCGGCGGGAGCGTGGCGCCCCAGGCCTTCGTCCTCCTGCTCCTGCTGTCGGCGGCAGTGCTCGGCTTTCCGATCGGCATGATCAATCCGCTCAGCTCGCAGATCCTGTTTCGCGCCGCTCCCCCCAGGCTGCGCTCGTTCTTCTTTTCCGTGAAGCAGACGGCGGTGCCCGGTGCCTACGTGACGGCGGGACTCCTCGTGCCGGCGCTGCTCCTGGTGATGTCATGGCAGGCGGCGCTGCTCGTCATGGGCGTTGCCCTGTGCGGATGGCTGCTGTTCACGATGACCGTCCATGTCGAGGTGGCCTCCCCGGCGCCCGACGCCCGCCACCCGGCCGGCGGCCTTCGCGCCTTCGTCGACCCCGTGGTCGCGGTCTGGCGCTCGCCGCCCTTGCGCGAAATGGGCCTGGTGTCGCTACTTTATTCGATGAACCAGACGGTGATGTCGGCCTACCTCGTGTCGCATCTCAACCTCGGTGTCGGCCTGTCGCTGGTGGCGGCAGGGGCGATCTACGCCGCGGGCCAGTTCGCCGGCATGGCCGGACGCATCGTCTGGGGCCTGTCGGCGGACCTCTGGGTGAAGCCGCGCACGCAGATCGGACTGCTCGGGGTTGTCGGCGGCCTGTGCGCGCTCATCGTGGCGACGTTCTCCGCGCAGTGGTCGCAGGCAGCGATGCTGGCGGTGTGCGTGCTGTTCGGCTTCTCCGCCGTGTCGTGGAACGGCATCTTCCTCGCCGAAGTGGCGCGGCTCGCCGCGCTGCGTGATCCCGGCGAGATCGGGGCCATGACCGCCGGCACGGGCTTTTTTAACAACCTGGGCGCGCTTTGCGGCCCGGGGCTCGCATCGGTGCTGGTAGTGACGACCAACGGCTATTCGACGGGGTTCGTGGTGTTCGCGATTCCGCCACTGCTGCTGGGCGCGAAGCTGTTACTGACGAGATTCAGATGATGCGGCCCGGTGAAATGGCGGGAGTGGGCAGGGCACCGCGTGCCCGGCGCATCGTCCCGGCGCTGGCGGCGGGGTTGGCTTGAGCGCCGCGCCTCAAGAACACGCGCCGAGCCTGCGCACGGCGACTGCGGCGACAGCGACCATGCTGTTGCTGCACGGCCTGTGCTACATGGGCATCTCGTTACCGGCTGTGGTGGCGCCGGTCGCGGCCCGCGACTTCGGCGTCGATGCGTCGCGCCTTGGATTGCTCGTAGCCGCGAGTTACATGTTCATCATGCTGGCAGGACTGGCCAGCGGCGTCTACACGGTGCGCTACGGCATCCGGCGCGTGAGCCGGGGGGCCGCCCTGATGAGCGCGCTGGGTCTCGTGAGTGCGGCGGCCGTCGGCTGGGGCGCGGAAACGCTGGCGCCCCGGGTCCCGCCGTACGCGATAGCGCTGTTCCTCTTCGGCAGCATCGCGCTGCTCGGCACCGGCATGGGGCTCGTCAATCCGGTGAGTTCGCAGGTGTTGTTCGTGTCATCGCCGCCACAATACCGCGCCGTCAGTTTTTCCATCAAGCAGATGGGCGCGCCTTTCGGCACGGCCATCGCGGGCCTGGCGCTGCCCGCCCTTGTCCTCGTCATGGCCTGGCAGCCGGCGCTGCTGGTGATGGCGATGCCGGCCGCGGCCTTTGCTGTGCTGGGCGCGTTCATGCCGGCGTGGATGTGCCGGCAGGACCAGTCATCGGCGGGCGCGCCCAGGCAACTCGGCGTTGCCACGCTGGTCGAGCCGGTGCGCATGATTTGGCGCTCGCCGCCGCTGCGCGAACTGGCGCTCGTCTCGGTCATGCTCGCCATCAACCAGATGAGCCTCTCGGCGTTCCTGGTTGCCTACCTCACGCTTGAGATCGGCATGCCGCTGGTGACGGCGGGCTCGCTGTTTGCGCTCGCGCAGCTCGCCGGCCTCATCGGCCGTGTCGCCTTCGGGCTCGCCGCCGACCGGCTCATCGCGCCGCGCCGGCTGCTGGCGCTGATGGGGATCGCCGGTGGCGCCTGTGCGGTGGTGCTGGCCTTTGCGCGGCCCGACTGGCCCCTTGCCGCATTCGCCGCGATCTGCGCGCTGTTCGGCGCCACTTCGCTGGCATGGAACGGCATCAGCCTTGCGGAGGTGGCGCGGCTTGCCGGCGCGGGGCAGGTCGGCGCGGTGACCGGCGGCGTGCAATCCTTCATGTCGCTGGGCGCCGTGATCGGCCCCATTGTCTTCGCGGCGCTGGTGGCGGCGAGCGGCCACTACGCGGCGAGCTTCATCGTCGCTGCCGTTCCCGTCATACTGCTCGGCGCGCGCATGCTGGCGACCCGGGTTGCATGAGCGCGCAGCGGGCCCGCGCCGCCGTGACGGCGTGATAACAATTGTCTTGCACATATAATGTGAGAAAACAGAATTGTCTTAAAATGATCATATTATTTATCGGCCTGCAGTCGCGCACGATGTCGCGGTGAACGGATCCGTCGTGACCGAACCCACCGTCCGCACGGCCGTCAGGGGCACGCTGATCACTATGGGACTGCACGGGCTGTGCACCGTGCCCATGGCGGTGCCGGGGCTGCTCGCGCCGGTGGCGGCGACCGACTTCGGATACGATGCCTCCAAGGTGGGCGTGCTGGTTGCGATCATCTATCTGGCCATCCTGCTGGCCAGCCTCGGCAGCGGCGCGGTACTGGCGCGCTGGGGCGATCTGCGCGCGGCCCAGTGGACGGGCGCCCTGTGCGCGCTGTCCCTGGCCCTCATCGCGCTGGCGGGATGGACCGGCCAATGGCTGGGAGGCGGCGCGACCGCCTACCCGGCGCTGGTGCTGGCGGCGATGACGGTGCTGTTGGTCATGGCCGGGGCCGCGCTGGGCATGGGCTACGGCATGATCAATCCCATCGGCTCGCAAATCCTGTTTCGCGCCACGCCCCCCGCGATCCGCTCATTCGTGTTCTCCATCAAGCAGTCGGCGGTGCCCATCGGGCAGATGGTTGCAGGCCTGCTCATCCCCTTGCTGCTGCTGGTGTTCGGCTGGCAGGCGGTGGTGTTCTGCGTTGCGCTGCTCGTCCTTGCCTACGCCATCGCCATGTCCTGGATGCGGCTGGAGACCTCCGAAGTGACGCTGTCGGCGGGGCCGGCCGCGGCGTCGGCGACGGCGGCGACAGGGCGGCGGCGAGGCGGCATGCGGGCAGCGCTGGCCGGCTTCGTCGCGCCGGCGCGCCTCGCCTGGGCGACTCCGTCGCTGCGCGAGCTGGCCTGGGTCGGCATCATTTATTCGGCCAACCAGCTCTGCCTGCTGTCCTTCCTCGTCTCGTACCTCAATCTCGAGATCGGCCTGTCGCTGGTGCTGGCGGGCTCGCTGTTCTCGGCCTCGCAGATCGGTGGCATGATCGGGCGTCTGACCTGGGGCTATGTCGCCGACCGCTGGGTCACGCCGCGCGTGCAACTGGGCGTGCTCGGCATCGTCGGCGGCGCGTGCGGCGCGCTCACAACAATGTTCACGCCGCAGTGGCCGATCGCGGTGATCGCGGCGGTGAGCGTGATCTACGGCGCCACCGCGGCGTCCTGGAATGGCGTGTATTTTGCCGAAGTGGCGCGGCTCGGCCAGCGCGAATTCCAGCGTGACGGCCAGCGTGAGGACAGCGGCAGCCAGGTCGGGAGGATCACCGGGGGGCTGCAGTTCTACATGTCGCTGGGCGCCGCCCTCGGCCCGCTGCTGTTCACCGGGCTGGTGGGCGTTATCGGCACTTACGCGACGGGCTTCGCCGTGGTTGCCCTGCCGTCTCTGCTGGTCGGCGCGCAGATGATGCTCACGCGCGACGTCGCGGACAAGGGCGGAGACGCCGCATGAGTGCTGCGCCCGGCACGCCCGACGCCCCT
>VGIE01000198.1 GCA_016867955.1 Betaproteobacteria bacterium | reverse complement strand
CGTCGATCCGATCCAGGAGCAGTTCATCGACCTGATGGCCAAACTCACGCGCGGCGAAAAGTCGCGGCCGCTGGTGTTCTTCTGTGTCAGCGCGCAGTGCTGGCTATCCTACAATGCCGCGCTGCAGGCTGTGGCCGCCGGCTACTCGCGGGTGTACTGGTATCGCGGCGGCATCGAGGCATGGCGGTCGGCGGGCCTGCCGCTGGCCGCGATGGCGCTCTCGCCCTGATCCGGCCCGGCATGCCACGCGCATGGCTCGGTTTGCGGATCGATCGATGCCCGGCTGAGCGGGGCCGCGCCTGCCGCGCGTGATGGATCTCCGGCCGGAGATGCCTACTTCTTTGCGCCGCTGCGGCGGGCTTCGCCGATGAGATATTCGGTGACGGCAAGCAGGCGCTGGCGGTCGTTGTTCAGGGTGGCACTGATGACGTAGCGTCCCTGTACCGCGAAGGTGGGAACGCCGTCGATCTTGTAGGCCTGAGTCATCTGCATGGCACGGCGCAGGCGTGACTCCACGCCGAACGACTTGTAGGCCGCCTTGTACTTCTCGACGCTGACGCCCTTCTTGCCCAGCCATTCCTCCATGGCAGACTCGCTGGTGAGGCGCAGGTTCTCCTTGTGGATGGCGTCGAACAGGGCGGCGCGCACGCGTTCCTCCTCGCCTATCGCATCGAGGGCATAGAAGACGCGCGCCCCAATGCCCCACTGCTCGTTGAACACGGCCGGCACGCGCTTGAACACGGCATCCTTGGGCAGCTTCTTCACCCACGGCTCGAGCATCGGCTCCAGAGCATAGCAGTGCGGGCAGCCGTACCAGAAGAATTCGATCACCTCGATCTTGCCGGAGGTCTCCGTCGGTTGCGGCGGACTCAGCTCGACGTAATGGGTGCCATTGGCGGGCGCCTGCGCAAGGGCGCCGTCCGGCGCCGCGACCAGCGCGAACGCCAGAACGCCGATCGCCAGCAGTGCGTGGATGCGATTCAACATGCCATAGCTCCTTAAAACGCGTGACTGGGGTAGCCCGGACCCGCCGGAGTGTCTCCTGTAGGTTGGCCGGCTAATTCTTCTGGGTCGGATCCCTGACCTTGACCAGGGATCCTTCGATGCCGTTCTGCGCCAGTTGCGAGCGCACGCGGTTGATTTCTTCCACTCGGGAAAACGGGCCGAGGCGCACGCGATACCAGGTGCCCTTTTCCGGCACAGTCGTCGGCTCGACGCTTGCTTCCAGCCCAAGTAACGCGAGTTGCGCCTTTCGGTTGTCCGCATCGGCGGGATTCTGGAATGCGCCGGCTTGGATGAAATAGACGTCCTGGGCCGCCTCGGCGGTGCCGGGCACGCCTGCCGGCGGCTGCCGGGCGGCGTCCTTCAGCTGCTTGTCGGTTACAGGCTCCTCCTGCCCGGGCAGGATGCGATAGAAATCGAACCGCGGCTTTCCGTCTTCGCCCTTGGCGGTCTTGCCGTCAGGCAGGCCCGGCGCAGACTTGTCACCGGCCTTGGTGGGCGCAGCAGTCTTGTTAGCGAAGGGCATGGGCGTCTTGAAGACATAGACGGCGATTCCGGCCGCGGTTCCTAGTCCCAGCAGAAAGCCGATGAACAGGCCCAGCAGCAGGCCGCTGCCCTTTCTATCCGGTCGGCGTGCCTTGAAGTCCCTGGACATGGCGTTTTTCTCTAAATGTGCGGCGCATGCATTGAACACGGGCCCCTGACGGCAGACCGCCAGGGGCACTACATCTTCTGTGGAGCCCCCACGCCGAGCAGTGCAAGGCCGTTTGCCAGCACCCGGCGCACCGCGACGATCAGCGCAATGCGAGCGAGCCTGAGGGGTATTTCGGGAACCAGAACGCGCTCGGCATTATAGTAAGTGTGGAATTCACCTGCCAGTTCGCGTAGATGAAACGCCACCTGATGAGGCGCCAGTTCCCGTGCCGCGGCATCCAGGGCCTCCGGAAACTCGCCCAGTCGCTGCAGAAGGGCCTGTTCGCGCACGCCCGTGAGCGGCGACAGGTCGATGGCGGCGAAATCCGCATCCGCATCCCGTCCGCGCGCCTCGTCGGGGCACTGCGCGCGCCATTGCTCCAGCACCGAGCAGACCCGGGCATGCGCGTACTGGATGTAATACACCGGGTTCTCCTCCGATTGCGATTTCGCGAGGTCCACGTCGAAGGTGAATTCGCTGTCTGCCTTTCGCGACACGAGGAAGAAACGCGTGGCGTCGCGGCCGACATCGTCGATCAGGTCGCGCAGGGTCACGTACGATCCGGCGCGCTTGCTGATGCGCACCTCCTCGCCGGACTTCATGACCGTGACCATCTTGTGCAGCACATAGTCAGGATAGCCGGGCACGATGTTCAGCCCGGACGCCGCGGATGCCGCCTGCAGGCCGGCGCGCACCCGTGTGATGGTGCTGTGGTGGTCCGAGCCTTGCACGTTGATGGCACGCCGGAAGCCGCGCTCCCACTTCGTCACGTGATAGGCGACGTCAGGCACGAAGTAGGTATAGCTGCCGTCGGACTTGCGCATGACTCGATCCTTGTCGTCGCCGTAGTCGGTGGTCTTCAGCCACAGCGCGCCCTCCCGCTCATAGCTCTTGCCGGCGGCGACCATGGCCTGCACGGCGCGCGCGACGCGGCCTTCGGAGTACAGCGAGGATTCGAGGTAATAGTTGTCGAATCGGACGCCGAAGGACTCGAGGTCGGCGTCCTGTTCGCAGCGCAGGAAGGCCACGGCAAAGCGGCGGATGGTATCGAGGTCGTCGGGATCGCGCGTCGCCGTGATCGAAGGCACGCGCCCGGCCCCGACGGTCTTGCCGGCAAGATAGTCTGCGGCGATCTCGCGGATGTAGTCGCCGCGGTAGCCGTCTTCGGGCCATCCGGGCGATTCGGGTTCGATGCCGCGGATGCGCGCCTGCACCGACAGCGCCAGACTGTCGATCTGCGCGCCGGCGTCGTTGTAGTAGAACTCGCGCACGACGCCGTAGCCGCGCGAGGCCAGCAGGGCGGAGATCGCGTCGCCGAGCGCGGCTTGCCGGCCGTGACCGACGTGCAGGGGGCCCGTCGGGTTGGCCGAAACGAATTCCACCAGCACCGGCTGGCCGTTGCCGCCGCCGGAGCGCCCGTACGCGCTTCCCGCGGCAAGCACGCTGCGCACCACCGCTTGCTTGGCGCTGGCATGCAGCCTCAGGTTGATGAAGCCGGCGCCGGCGATCTCGGCCTGCGCCAGCCATTCCGAAGGCGGCAGCGCGGCCACGAGTTCGCCAGCGACCTCGCGCGGATTGCGGCGCAGCAGTCGGGCCAGTTGCATGGCCACCGGGCACGAGTAGTCGCCATGCTGCGCGTGCTTGGGGCGCTCCAGCGTGATCAGGCTTGCCGGTTGCCGGGGCGCGACCTTGGACAGTGCATGCGCCAGGATCTCGGTCAGGTGGGACTTGATTTCGGAGGACATGAAGTCAGGACGGTGGTGCACCGGCGCCCGTGCGGGCAGAGCCGGCGCTGGGAGGGGCGTTCATTATAGCGTTGCACCTGCAGCAGCCGGCCCGCACGCCGGAGGAATTTGCACGCGTGACTGCGGTTTTGCCTGCCCGGAGACCTTGAGGGGAAACCTCCCCGCATACTTCCCCGTGTCAGTTCGTTGCAGATTTCGTTCTGCAACGGATCCTTGACGCAACTGTGTAATGCCTTCTCAGAATTCTGTCGGGTCGACGTCGAGGTGCCAGCGCACGTTTTTCGTCAACGGGCCGCGCAAGTCAAAAAGGGCATGCGACCATTGCTGCAACCAGGCCTGCAGGCGCGGGCGCGACGCGCATTGCACCACCACCTGAAAGCGGTCGAGGCGTGCCATGCGGGGCATGGCCATGGGCACCGGCCGGAAGACCGTGACGCCCCCGCTTTTCGCCGGCGCGGCGAGCAGCGCCTGCTGCAGGAAGGCTTGCGCGCGAGCCTGCGTATCGGCTTCGGCGCGTAGGGCTGCCTCGTACATGAAGGGCGGAAACCCCGCCTGCTCGCGTTCTTCCAGCACCGCTGCAGCGAAGCCCGCAAAGTCGTGGCGCTGCAGCGCCTGGTACAGCGGGTGGTCGGGAAAGCGCGTCTGTATCCAGACCTCGCCTGGCAGGTTCGCACGTCCGGCGCGTCCGGCGACCTGCTCGAGTTGCGAGAACAGGCGCTCGCTGGCTCGATAGTCGGCGGCGAACAGGCCGGCGTCGGCATTCAGCACGGCCACCAGCGTCAGCTTCTCGAAGTGGTGGCCCTTGGCGAGGATCTGCGTGCCGATGAGCAGGTTGACGCGGCCGGCGTGGACGTCGTCGAGCATGGCCTCGAGGCTGCCGCGGTTGCGCGTGCTGTCGCCGTCGATGCGCAGGATGCGCGCGCCAGGGAAGCGCCCGGCCAATGTCGCTTCCAGCCGCTGCGTGCCGCGGCCGAGTGGATGCAGGTCCAGGTTGCCGCAATCCGGGCAGGCGCGCGGCAGCGCTTCGGCATGCCCGCAGTGATGGCAGTGCAGCCGGCCCTCAGACAAGTGCACGACCAGGTGTGCCGCGCAATCAGGGCAGTTGGAGACCCAGCCGCAGGCGCTGCACGCCAGCACCGGCGCATAGCCGCGCCGGTTGAGGAAGACCAGCACCTGCTCGCCGCGCTCGAGGCGCTGCGCGATGGCCTGGGCCAGCGGTTGGGTCAGGCCGTGCTCGGCCGGGTGGTGGCGGGTGTCGACCAGGCGCACGGCCGGCAGCGCGGCCGCAGCATGCGGGCGCGCGGCAAGCCGGTGCATGCGGTAGCGCCCGTTCATCGCATGGTGATAGCTTTCCAGCGAGGGCGTGGCCGAGGACAGCACGATCGGGATGCCGGCTTCGCGGGCGCGATAGATGGCAACGTCGCGCGCGCTGTAGCGCAGGCCGTCCTGCTGCTTGAAGGAAGCGTCCTGCTCTTCGTCGACGACGATGATCCCGGGGCGCGCAAGCGGCACCCAGGCGGCAAGGCGCGTGCCGAGCACGATGTTGGCGTGTCCGCGCTGCGCTTCCAGCCAGCACTGCGCGCGGTCCATGTCGGTCATGGCGCTGTTCTGCGTGACGATGGCCGCGCCGGGAAACCGTGCCCGGAACGCGGCGAGCAGGGCGGGCGTCAGGGCGATTTCCGGCACCAGCACCAGTGCCTGCCGCCCGCCGGCGAGCGCGCGAGCGACCAAGTGCAGGTAGACCTCGGTCTTGCCGCTGCCGGTGATGCCGAACAGCAGATGGACGCC
>VGIE01000197.1 GCA_016867955.1 Betaproteobacteria bacterium | reverse complement strand
GTCATCGCGACGACTGATGGGATAATGTCCGTACTCCGCCTGTTCAGGAATCGCCGTGCAACCAGCGTCAATGCCTGCCGATACGGGCGATTCGCGTCCCGCCAAGATTTCCGATGGAGGCGGGCCGCGTTCGCACGCTGCATCCGCCGCGCCGCCGCTTTCCTTGGGCCGCGTCCCGCCGCGGGACCTTTACATCACTCTGACGGTGGCCATTGTGCTGGCGCTGCTGACGGCGGTGGGCGTTCGGATCTCATCGGCGGAGGCCGAGCGTGAACGCGCGGCAGCTTTCGCCATGGCGGTCGAGCGGCTCGGCAACGGGGTGCGCGGCGCATTCTCCGAACACGTCGAGCTGTTGGAGCGCTGGCGCAACGTGCTGGCCGTGTCGCCCGAACTGAGCAAGGTGCAGATGGACGGGCTTTTCCGCGGGTCGCGACAGCGGCAGATCTATGCCGGCGTCGGCCCGATGATCCTTGCAACGACGGGCAGACCGGGGGCGGTGGATCTGCACCGGCCGGGCGCGCCCGCCGTACAGCGTCCGTATGCGGTCGTCTACAGCATGGGCAATACAACCGAGACTTTGCTCGACAGGATCAACCTCGGGGACAGCCCGGCCTTTGCGGCGCTGGATGCCCGGCCTTCCGTCGAGCAGGTGCCGGCCTTGAAGCGCCTGCCGGAGTTCGACGCGCTGGCGGCACCGACCCCGGCGCTGATCGTGCCCGTGCTGGCGGCCGACGGCAAGGTCGGCTGCTGGATCGTCGTCTGGCTGGACTTTCCCGCCATCCTGCAGCGCGTCGGCAGCCTGCAGGCGCCCCCGGGCTACTACTCGATGTTCCTGCGCCGGGCAACCAGCGGGACGCTTGGAGGCTGGAGCGCCCGGGAAGGGGCGCGCTCGTCGGTCGTCGCCGGCGCCACGGATGCCGCCGGTTCCGTCGCTACCAGCGATGCCTCGGGCGCAACGGGCACCGCTGGCGCCTCTGGCACGAAGGGTGCGCCGGCTTCGCGTTTTTCGACGTTGAGGCTGGATTTCGCGGGTGAATCGCTCGAGCTGTCGGTGTCCGCGACGGAAGACAGCCTGTTCGCCGCGGATTCGGAGTGGCCGGTGGTGATCGGCATCTTCGGTTCTGCGCTGGTCTTCGTCGGCTCGCTGGGAACCTTCGGCCTGCTCAGGCGGCGCCGTGAGGCGGGCGAAATGCAGCGGCGCCTTGCCGGCGAGTTGCAGGCGGGGGAGCAGCGCTTTCGCGACCTCGTGGAAACCACGCCCGACTGGGTGTGGGAAACCGACCGCCATGGTGTCTACACCTACAGCAGCCCGAGCTGCGCGGCGCTGTTCGGCTATGCCCCCGAGGACATCGTCGGCACGCGCGGGGAGCTGATCTGGGGCGCCGGCGACGCGGGTTGGCTGGTTGCCGGCGTGAAGCTTCGAATCGCCCGGCACCGTTCGGGCAAACGCATCACGCTCGAGAGCAGCTCGGTGCCCATCCGCAACCCGGCCGGCGTGGCGGCAGGACTGCGCGGCTTCGATCGCGACGTGTCGCGTCGCGTCGCGCTGGAAGAGGAATTGCGACTGCTGCAGAGCCGCCTGATCGGCGCGACGCAGGCCGAGAGCGTCGGCCAGGCCATGGTCGGCCTTGCCCATGAGCTCAACCAGCCGCTGGCGGCGGTGGTGACCTACAACCAGGCCTGCCTGCGCATGGTCGAGTCGGACGAGCGCATCGACCCCGACGTCCGCGAGGCGATGCGTGCCACGGCGGCGCATGCGCTGCTTGCTTCGGACATCGTGCGCAAGTTCCGCGAGCTGGTCGGCGGCCGCCGCATCGCGCGCTCGTGGATACGCATCGAAGATGTCGTCAAGCACGCAGTCGATATAGTCTCGACACGCAGGAGCCGCGAGAAGGTCCAGCTCAATGTCGACATAGACAGGGACTTGCCGGATGTGTCCGGGGACGCTACGCTCCTCGTCCAGGTGGTGCTCAATCTGCTCAACAATGCCATGGACGCGGTGGCCCGCTCGCGCATACGCGAGATCACGGTGCGCGCGTTTCATGTGGCCGGAAGCCCTGTCGATGGCAGGCCGGTCGCCGGCAAGGTCCGCGTCGAAGTGACGGACACCGGCGGCGGCATCGCCGAGGTGGCGCGAACCCAGATGTTCGAGCCCTATTTCACAACCAAGCTGGATGGCGTGGGGATGGGACTGGCGGTGTGCCGGTCCATCATCCAGGCGCATGGGGAGGAAATCAATGCAGACACTGCTGGCGACAGGCGAACGGTCTTCTGGTTCACCCTTGCAGCCCAGCAAGGAGCCAATGCGTGACGCGCTCATGACCGGCAAGCCGGCGCGCGCGGTATTCATCGTCGATGACGATGCCGGCATCCGGCAGTCGGTCGGCATGCTGCTCAAGTCGGTCGGTATCGATACGGTGGCCTTCGACAGTCCGTCGTCATTCCTGAATGCCGGGCTGGAGGATGCCGGCTGCATCCTGCTCGACGTGCGCATGCCCGAGATGAGCGGCATCGAGGTGCAGCGCCGGCTGTCCGAGGAGGGCTCGGGCATCCCGCTAATCTTCATGACCGGGCATGGCGACGTGGGCATGGCCGTGCGCGCGATGCGCCAGGGCGCCTTCGACTTTCTCGAGAAGCCGATCGAGGATCAGGTGCTGATCGACAGCGTGCTCGAGGCGCTGGCCGTGGACGACGAGCGCCGCCGCACGTTGGCGCAGAAGCGCTCGGCGCTGGACCTGGTGTCACGGCTGACCCGGCGCGAGCGCGAGATCGCCGGCCTGCTGGCCAACGGGGGCTCGACGCGCGGCATCGCCGAGCAGCTCGCGCTGAGCGTGCGGACCGTGGAAGGCTATCGCAGCCGTATCATGATGAAGCTTGAGATCACCTCGCTCGCGCAGCTGGTGCGCATTCTCGAAGCGTAGTGTGACCGCGCGGCCTGCTCCGCATGCCCAGCCGCGCTGCTGCCGGCCCGCTCCGTTTCCTGCTGCGCGAGGTGGGGAGCTGACCGCACCCCGGTAGAACAAGCGGCTCCGCCGGCCCGGCCGCTCCACGTCAGGGTTGTTGTGTTCGTGTGTCGAGCAGCGCCCGCAGGCTCGCGACCTGCGATGGGGTGAGGGTGCCGCGTTCGATGGCGAGCGGCAGCGTCAGGCGCGTGAGTTCCCGGAACAGCGCCAGATGGTCCGCCCCGAGCGTCGCGATGCCCTCGAGCTGGCGTCGCACCGTCCCGGCGTCACCCCGCGACACCGGCCCGGCGAGTCCGTGCACGAGCCCGCCATGCTCGATGGCGGCGACGGTGCCCTTGAGCAGGGGCAGCAACGCCCGCACGGCCGCGGCGCGGTCCATGCCGAAGGACTCCCACACCGCACTTGCCTCGAGCAGCAGCGCGTTGACGAACTGTGCCGCGTAGCTGCCGGTGGCGTGATAGCGGGCGCGCGCGCCGGGGGGCAGTGCGAAGGGCCGGCAGCCGATGGCCTCGGTCAGCGCCGTCAGGCGCGAGAACAGCGGTTCGGCCGCCTCGATGGCCACGCTGCAGCCGGGCAGGTTGGACAGCGCCACCACGGGATCGGTGAAGGTCTGCAGCGGGTGGAAGCCGCCGGTCGCGGCCCCGGCGCCGGCCGCGTCCGCGAGCGCGGAGATCTCGGTGGCGCCACTGCAGTGCACGACCGCCTGACCGGGTGTCCAGGCGAGACTGCCGGCCACACCGGCGATCGCGTCGTCGGGAACGCTGAGAAAGACCAGGCCCGCGTTCTCCACCGCCTGCTTCGGGCTGCAGGCAATGCAGCCGGGAATGCGCTCAGCCAGGGCGCGTGCGGACGCCGGACTGCGGCTTGCCACGGCCTGCACCGGCGCGCCAGCCGCGTGCATGGCCAGTGCCAAGCCGGTGGCAAGGCGACCGGCGCCGATGAACGCAATCGCGGTGGACCCAGCGTTTTCTTCCATTAATCTATGCAATTCTTCGCTGTTCGAGGGGCAACCCAGCGGCCCCGGCGCCGATGACGGATTCCCGACCCTGGATAAGTGTTGCAAAAATGCAAGAGCAGCTTACAACTATCTGTCTCCAGAGGGTCTGCATTGTGCCTCCGTGTTGTCGCGGGTGGCGGCTTGCTGTAAGATTTGACTACGCCTACCTGCTGCCCTTCGAGGACAAGTATGCCGGCGTGGTCGATTTCGACTACGTGCTGGCGGTGGCGGCGCTGGATTCGGGCAAATCCGACAGGGCGACGCTGGCCTTCGAGCGCGTGCTCGCCGTCAATCCCAACTTCGCCGGTGCGCGCCTGGACATGGCCCGCGCCTACTTCCAGCTCGGCGATGCCGACCGGGCCAAGCTGGAATTCCTCGCTGTCCGGGACTTGAATCCGCCGGCGCAGGCGCAGGCGGTGATCACGCAATACCTGGATGCCATCGACCGCATCGAGCGCGCCAAGAAGCGCTCGCTGCGTGCTTACGTGGAATTGCAGATCGGCAACGACACCAATGTCAACAACTCCGGTTCGCAGTCGACCATCGCGGTGCCGGCGCTGGGCGGCCTCACCTTCACGCTCAACCCGACCAACCTCAAGCGCGGCGACAGCTTCAAGGCGCTGGGTGCGGGGGTGGACTTCGGCTACCAGTTCCGCCCGGACCTCGGCGTGTTCGCAGGCGCGGACTTCCGCCAGCGCATGAATTTCACGCAGGACACCTTCGACAATGGCAGCATGGACCTGCGCGGTGGCGTGTCCATCGGCGAGTCGAGCAACCAGGTGCACATCGCCGGCCAGTCGGGACGCTACACGCTCGACAACGAGCTCAGCCGCCGCGCGGAGGGCAAGGGCTATCGCCTGCGGCGGCTGGCCATCAACACCGGCGGCTTCGTGCCGCCGCGGCCGATCATGGCCCGCACCCTGGCCTCGGCGCAGGCGGCCGAGGTCGTCGCGCCGCAGTTCGAGGGCGGCATGAGCCAGGTCACGGTGACGGCCTCGGGAACGGTCGAGATTGAGTGAGCGGCCGGCCACCGCTGCGTCCGGCGTACCCGCGGCTGCGGCCGCCCCGGCAAGCCCCCAGCCAACGGTAAGGTCCGCTGCCATCGCCGTGCTGGTCACGGCGGGGCTGCATGCCCTGTGCACCATGGCCACCGCGCTCCCCGGCGTGCTGGCGCCCGTGGCGGCGCGCGACTTAGGCCTGCCGGCCGCCCAAGTCGGCATCATGCAGTCGCTGCATTACTTCACGACCATCTTCTTCGGGCTGGCCGCGGCGCC
>VGIE01000196.1 GCA_016867955.1 Betaproteobacteria bacterium | reverse complement strand
CGGGCCCGCTGCGCGCTCTGAGGGAGTCGCTCTCCGGTGCGGCGCCGGGCGCCCAGCTGGTCGACGTCGACGCAGGCCGGCTGACTCTGGCGGATCTCGACCGGGCGGCCCGCGCGCAGCCGCGCCCGCGCTTCCACAGCTAGCGGACGGCCCCGGCGCGGCGCTTGTATGCTGATAACAATCGATCATTCAGGACAACAACGGCCTGCATTACGGCGTCAGACTGATAATTATTTAGGTGCGCCTGGCAATGCGAGGGACAACATTCCCTCGCGTTTCCCCGAGTCAGGCGCTGCGAGGCTGCATCAGCGCAGCTCGAAGGCAGAGAAGAACATCTCCCTGCCGCCTTCTGACGAAGCATCGGGCGGCGCGACGATGGTCAGCTGGTAGAGCCGTCGGTCGATGGCATGGACATGCGCCCACACCCCGACGGGGTTCGCGGCGCCGCTGGCGGCGCCCGGCGCCCTGCCATCGATGGGGATCCTGCGGCTGTCGCGCGCCGGTGACGGCGCGCCCCGCAGCGGCGCGTCGAGCGGACGTTCATCGACCAGGCTTCCCGAGACGATGCCAAGCAGCGCGTCGCGCGCCTGCGGCAGGTGTCCGACGCCGGCATCCGGGTAGTCGGTGTAGTTCACCCCGAACAGCGCATCACGCGCCGACGTGGTCCACAAGGTCATGGTTGCGCCGCTGCCGATGCTGCGCGAGGCCGATTGCGAGCGCGCCGGCATCAGCACCTGGAAACGGCCTGCCTCTGATGCGAGCTTGCGCCAGTCGAGGTCGGCGTAGCAGCCGGCCAGCAACAGCACCGCCAGTACCAGCAGCAGACTGCGCCGGCCCGGGGGCGGCAAACATGGCAAGGAGATGCATGCCTTCGCGCATCCTTGCCTCGGCGCTACTTGGCGGCGACGACGGCGATCTCGATCAGCATGCGCGGATCGGCCAGCTTGGCCTCCACCGTGGCGCGCGGCGGCAGGTTGGTCGGATCCACCCAGGCAGACCACACCGCGTTCATCTCCTCGCGATTGCGGATGTCGGTTAGCCAGATGTTCACCGACAGGATGCGCGACTTGCTGCTGCCGGCCTTGGCCAGCAGCGCATCGATGGCCTTTAGGATCTGCTCGGTCTGGCCGCGGATGCCCTGGCTGAGGTCCTCGGCGACGTTGCCGCCGGTGAAGACGAGTTTGCCGTACTCTGAGGCGTCGGAGAGGATCTTCTGCGGATTGTGGCGGACGATATTCATGCGGGTCTCCGTTGATGATAGGTGTGACTGCTTCAGCGGTCGTAACCGAGCACCGGGGCCAGCCAGCGCTCGGCCTCCTCCAGCGCCATGCCCTTGCGGCGGGCGTAGTCGCGCACCTGATCCTCGCCGATCTTGCCGACGGCGAAGTACTGCGCCTGCGGATGGGCGATGTAGAGGCCGCTGACCGCCGCGGCCGGCAGCATGGCGTAGCTTTCGGTCAGCGAGATGCCGGCCTCGCCAGCGCCCAGCAGCCCGAACAGCGCGGCCTTCTCGGTGTGGTCCGGGCAGGCCGGGTAACCGGGCGCCGGCCGGATGCCGACGTACTTCTCGGCGATCATGTCCTCGTTGCTTAGCGCCTCGTCGGGCGCATAGCCCCAGAACTCGCGACGCACGCGCTCGTGCAGGCGTTCGGCGAAGGCCTCGGCGAGGCGGTCGGCGAGCGCCTTGAGCAGGATGGCGTTGTAGTCGTCGTGGACCGCCTCGTAAGCACGCACGCGCTCCTCGCAGCCGATGCCCGCGGTGACAGCGAAGGCGCCGACGTAGTCCATTAATGCGGACTCGCGCGGCGCGACGAAATCCGCCAGGCACTGGTTGGCGCGGTCGGCGGCCTTCTCTACCTGCTGCCGCAGGTTGTGCCAGGTCATGAGCGGCGAGGTGCGCGACTCGTCGGCATAGATCTCGATGTCGTCGCCGATGCCGGCGGCAGGCCACAGCCCGAACACGGCATTGGCCGTCAGCCAGCAGCCCTCGACAATTGTCTTCAGCATTGCCAGCGCATCGCGATGGACATTGCGTGCGGATTCCCCCACCACCGGGTCCTCGAGGATCTTCGGGAAGCTCCCGGCCAGGTCCCAGGTCTGGAAGAACGGCGACCAGTCGAGCGAGCGCGCCAGTTCCGCCAGGCCGTAGTTTTTGAGCAGCTTACGGCCGATGAACTTCGGGCGAACCGGCTTCCAAGCGGACCACTCCGGCCTGAAGCGATTGGCGCGCGCGGCATCCAGGCTGACCAGCGCCGGCCCTTTCTTCTGCGCGTGCTGGGTGCGGATCTTGTCGAAGTCGGCGCGCAGCGTCGCGATGTAGTCGTTGCGCAGTTCCGGCGACAGCAGGTTGGAGCACACGCCCACCGCACGCGAGGCGTCCGGGACATAGACGGTGACGCCAGTATAGTTCGGCGCGATCTTCACCGCGGTATGCACGCGCGAGGTGGTGGCGCCGCCGATCAGCAGCGGCAGCGCGAGGCCCTGGCGCTGCATTTCCTTGGCCACATGCGCCATTTCCTCCAGCGAGGGCGTGATCAGGCCTGACAGGCCGATGATGTCGGCGTTCTCCTCCCGCGCAACATCAAGGATTTTCTGCGCCGGCACCATCACGCCCAGGTTCACCACTGTGTAATTGTTGCACTGGAGCACCACCGACACGATGTTCTTGCCGATGTCGTGCACGTCGCCCTTGACCGTGGCGATGACAATCTTGCCCTTCGGCTTTGAGTCGCCCAAGCGCGCCTTTTCCGCCTCGATGTAGGGCAGCAGGTGCGCGACGGCCTGCTTCATGACGCGCGCCGATTTCACCACCTGCGGCAGGAACATCCTGCCAGCGCCGAACAGATCGCCGACCACGTTCATGCCGTCCATCAGCGGGCCTTCGATGACCTCGATCGGCCGGCCGCCGCGCGCTTCGACTTTCTGGCGCACTTCCTCGGTGTCCTCGACGATCCACTGGGTGATGCCATGCACCAGCGCATGCGTCAGGCGTGACTCCACCGGTGCCGGCTGTTCGGGGGTGCCGCGCCATTCCAGTGTCTGAGCCTCCCTGGCGTTATCCGCCTTCAGCGTCCCGGCGAACGTGATCAGGCGTTCCGTGGGATCCTCGCCATCAGAACGTTTGCGGTTCAGCACCACGTCTTCTACGCGCTCGCGCAGCTCGGGCGCGAGATCGTCGTAGACGCCGACCATGCCGGCATTGACGATGCCCATGGTCATGCCGGCCTTGATGGCGTGGTAGAGGAAAACGGTGTGGATGGCCTCGCGCGCCGGGTCGTTGCCCCGGAAGGAGAAGCTCACGTTCGACACGCCGCCCGACACCTTGGCATGCGGCAGGTTGGCGCGGATCCAGCGCGTCGCCTCGATGAAGTCGACGCCGTAGTTGTTGTGCTCCTCGATGCCGGTGGCGATGGCGAAGATGTTGGGGTCGAAGATGATATCTTCAGGCGCGAAGCCGATCGTCTGCGTCAGCAGTTCGTAGGCGCGCCTGCAGATCTCGGTCTTGCGCGCGAAGGTGTCGGCCTGGCCCTGCTCGTCGAAGGCCATTACGATCACCGCGGCGCCATAGCGCCGGCACAGCTTCGCCTGGGCGAGGAAGGCCGCCTCGCCCTCCTTCAGCGAGATCGAATTGACGATGCACTTGCCCTGCACGCATTTGAGGCCCGCCTCGATCACCTCCCACTTCGAGGAGTCGATCATGACGGGCACGCGCGAGATGTCGGGCTCCGATGTCACCAGTCTCAGGAAGCGCACCATGGCGGCTTTCGAATCCAGCATGGCCTCGTCCATGTTGATGTCGATGACCTGAGCGCCGTTCTCCACCTGCTGGCGTGCCACGACCAGCGCCTCGTCGTACTGTTCATTGAGGATCAGCCGCGCGAAGGCCTTGGAGCCGGTGACATTGGTGCGTTCGCCGACATTGACGAAGAGCGAGCGGTCGTCGATGTTGAAGGCCTCCAGCCCCGACAGGCGCAGCCTGCCGTCCAACGCGGGCGGCCGGCGCGCGGGCAGCGGCTTCACCGCGCGGGCGATGGCGCGGATGTGGTCGGGCGTGGTGCCGCAGCAGCCGCCGGCAATGTTCACCAGCCCGGCTTCTGCAAATTCCTTCAACAGCGACGAGGTGATGTCCGGCGTCTCGTCGAAGCCGGTGTCGCTCATCGGGTTGGGCAGGCCGGCATTCGGGTAGACGCAGATGTGCGCTTCGCAGATCGTCGCCAGTTCCTCGATGTAGGGCCGCATCAGCGCCGCGCCCAGCGCGCAGTTGAGGCCGATGGTCAGGGGCCTGGCGTGGCGCACCGAATTCCAGAATGCTTCCACTGTCTGCCCCGACAGGATGCGCCCCGAGGCGTCGGTCACCGTGCCAGAGATCATGATGGGCAGGCGCACGCCGGCTTCCTCGAAGAAGCAGTCGATGGCGAACAGCGCCGCCTTAGCGTTCAGCGTGTCGAAGATGGTCTCGACCAGGAATACGTCGACGCCGCCCTCGTACAGGGCGCGCGCCTGCTCGAGGTAGGCCGCGACGAGCTCGTCGAAGGTGACGTTGCGCGCACCGGGATCGTTGACATCCGGCGAGATGGAGGCCGTCTTCGGCGTCGGGCCGAAGGCCCCGGCTGCAAAGCGCGGCTGCGCCGGCGTCGAATGCTTGACGCAGGCTGCCTTCGCCAGCCGCGCCGAGGCAACGTTCATTTCGTAGGCGAGGTCCTCCATGCCGTAGTCGGCCTGGGCCACGCGCGTCGCGCCGAAGGTGTTGGTTTCGATGATGTCGGCGCCGGCAGCGAGGTACTGGTCGTGGATCTCGCTGATGACCGCCGGCCGCGTCAGTGACAGCAGCTCGTTGTTGCCCTTGACGTCCTGCGCGCTTTTTTCACAGCGCTCGGCAAAGCGCTCGCCGCGATATTCGGCCTCGCCCAGCTTGTAGCGCTGGATCATGGTGCCCATGGCGCCGTCCAGGATCAGGATGCGGCGCGAGAGCAGTTCGCCTAGCTCGTTGGTGCGGTCGGTGTGCATCTTCAGCGGCCCAGAATGAAAAACCCGTTCAGCCTGCGCATTTCATGAAAACGCGGCCAAACGGGTTGCCCTCGCTTTAGCCGTATTTTTTGACTGCCGGCCCCCGGCAGGCGCCCGCAAGCTGATATCAAATCGGCGCAAGAACGAACCTTACCGATTGGTGGGGGGGCTTGTCAAACGCGTCCCTAGTGAAACGACCGTTCGCCATCGATGGCCAGCGCCACTCCCGTGACATAGGACGATTC
>VGIE01000195.1 GCA_016867955.1 Betaproteobacteria bacterium | reverse complement strand
CACCCTTGATGATTTCTGTATCGGGCGACAGCGTCGGCACGCTGCTATCCATGATTTCGCGGACAGTGGGAAGCCGGCGAATCGTCATGTAACACTCCTCGGCAGGGCAGTCTAGGCAATGCCAGCGTTGAGGCCCGCGCAGTCAGTCCCCAATCCGCAGGCCCGCTCATACAGCGCGACATTGTGCGCCGCGCCCGCCAAATTGCCAACGCTGCCGGCGGGCGTGTAATGTCGCCCCCGGGAGGAGCCCTTTTCATGCCCAAGGCAGCAGACATCGTGATGGAGGAGTTCATGGTCCCGGCGGCGGATGCCGGGATTTCGCTCTATGTCCGCAACAAGCGCCTGCAGGGTGCGACCCGATTTGCCGCGGACCGCATTCTGCTCTACGTCCACGGCGCCACTTACCCCGCCGAGACCTCGTTCGACCTGCCGCTGAACGGTCTGTCATGGATGGACTACATCGCCGGAAACGGCCACGACGTCTACCTCGTCGATGTGCGCGGCTACGGCCGTTCCACGCGCCCCCCGGAGATGGACCAGCCTGCCACGGGCAACGCGCCCATCGTGCGCACGGAGACGGCCGTGAGCGACGTCGGCGCCGCGGTGGACTTCATCCTCGCACGGCGCGGCGTGTCGAAGCTCAATCTGCTCGGCTGGTCCTGGGGCACCAGCATCATGGGCTGCTACACGACGCGAAACAACGACAAGGTCAACCGTCTCGTGCTCTACGCCCCCCTTTGGTTGCGCAGCACCCCCACGCTGCTGCAGGACTCCGGCAAGCAGATGGGTGCCTACCGGACCGTCACTACCGATGCGGCCCGGCGCCGCTGGTTCACCGGCGTTCCCAAAGACCAGCAGGCCACACTCGTCCCGCCCGGCTGGTTCGAGGCGTGGCTGAACACCACCTTTGCCACCGATCCGGTCGGCGCCAGACAGGTGCCGCCCGTTTTGCGCGTACCCAACGGCGTGCTGCAGGACAACCAGGAATACTGGATGGCGGGAAAGCCCTACTACGACCCCGCCGACATCCGCGTCCCCACCTTCCTCGCGCACGCCGAGTGGGATGCCGACACGCCCAGCTACATGCTTGCCGGCTATTTTGCACGGCTGATCAATGCACCCTATCGGCGTTACGTCGAAATCGGCGAAGGCACGCACAGTATCCTGATGGAAAAGAACCGCATGCAGCTGTTCCAGGCGGTGCAGCAGTTTCTCGACGAAGACATCAAAACCGACCATTAGCCGGATTCCGCGACGGGTACTGCTGCAAAACGGAGGCGCGCATGTCAGGCAACGGCAAGACATTGAAGGTCGGCTTTGTCGGCCTCGGCGAAATCGGCGCGCCCATGGCCCAACGGATCATGCAGGCCAGCTGGCCACTGACGATCTACGCCCGCAGGCCGCAGGCGCTGGAGCCCTTCCGGAACACTCCCGCAATTGCAGTCCCGACCCTGCGCGCGCTCGGCGAGCGCTCCGACATGGTGTGCGTCAGCGTGTTCGACGACGCCCAGATCGAGGCCGTGGTCCTCGGCGAGGCCGCGGGCGACGGCCTGCTTGCCGGCATGCGCAATGGCAGCGTCATCGTCATCCACAGCACGGCGCAGCGCGACACCTGCCGCCGGGTCGCCGCAGCGGCCGCAGGCCACGGCAGCGCCGTGCTCGATGCGCCCGTCAGCGGCGGGCCCGATGGTGCGAAGGCCGGCACGCTGGCGGTGATGGTGGGCGGCGATGCAGCGCCCTTCGAACGCTGCCGGCCGGTGCTGGAGAGCTTTTCCCGCCCGGTCCGCCATGTCGGGCCGCTGGGCAGCCGACAGTCCGCCAAGACCATCAGCAATGCGCTGTATGCCGCGCAAGGCCAGCTCGTGGACGAGGCCGTGTCCCTCGGCGCCTCGCTCGGGCTGGATCGGCGCGCCTTGATCGACATGCTGCAGGCCGGCTCGGCCGACAGCTTCGTGTTACGTCGCTATGCCAATACCGCCTCGCTCGACTACTGGGTCAAGCAGCGCGGCACCGCAACCGGCAGCGTCGTCGACGTGTTGTCGAAGGATGCGCGCCTGTATCACGACCTCGCAGCGTCCGCAGGACACGCAGCAGGCGATGTCGGCAGGCTAGCCGAGGCGTTTGCGAGCGCGCTGCGTGAGCGTGATGGAAAAGCGTAATGCCCTGAGCGACGACGCACATCTGCCGCCTAATGTTCACTTTGCGTTTTGCATCACCCGCCCCTAAACTCGCCACGCCCCGCCTTGAGTGCCGATCAATCGCTTGACATGCCGCAACGCGCAAGAGGATCTTCCCGGACGCGGTGTCCGCGCCGCAGGCGTTCCGTCCGCAGGACGCTGCAGCATGACATGCCATCAATGACAGGAGTATCTGAATGAGTCTTTCGGGAGCCGCCTATATCGCCGGCGCGTTCGAGCATCCGACGCGATTCGCGCCGGACAAGTCCGTGGCGCTGCTGCACGCCGAATGCGCGCGCGGCGCGCTGGACGATGCCGGATTGACGTTCAGGGACGTCGATGCCTACTTCTGCGGCGGCGAGGCGCCGGGCGCCAGCCCCGCCTACATGGCCGACTACCTCAACCTGAATCTGAAGCACCTGAGCGGCGGCGAACTGGGCGGCAGCGGGCCCATCGGCTACATCGGCCATGCCGCAGCCGCAATCCAGGCCGGCAAATGCGATGTCGCGCTGATCACCATGGCGGGCCGCCCGCGCGCCGTCGGCCAGGCCACGGGCACCGAGAAGCAGAACTTTCCCTCCGACATCCCGTTCTCGCCCTTCGACGTGGCTTTCAACTGGTCCATATTGACCATCTATGGCAGCTACGCGCGGCGCCACATGCACGAGTTCGGCACCACCTCCGAGCAGATGGCCTGGGTGAAGGTGTCGGCCTCGCATCATGCCCAGCACAATCCCAATGCGCGGCTGCGCCAGGTGTTCACGGTCGAGGAGGTGGTGAATTCCCGCTTCGTCGCCGACCCGCTGCACATGCTCGACTGCTGCGTCATCACCGACGGTGGCGGCGGCCTCGTCGTCACGCGGCCCGAGATTGCGAAGAGCCTCAAGCGCCCGCTGGTGAAGCTGCGCGGCCACGGCCAGGCGATGACAGTCAACAACGGCGGCATGGTCGACATGGTGCACACCGGCGCCGCCCTCTCCGGCCCCCTTGCCTTCGCCGAGGCAGGTGTCAGGCACGCCGACATCAAGTACGCCTCGGTCTACGACAACTTCACCATCATGGTGGTGATGCAGCTCGAGGACCTCGGCTTCTGCAAGAAGGGCGAGGGCGGCAGGTTCGTCATGGACGGCAACCTCATCTCGGGCGTCGGCAAGCTGCCCTGGAACACCGACGGCGGCGGCATGTGCAATAACCATCCGATCAACCGTGGCGGCATGACCAAGGCCATCGAAGCCGTGCGCCAGTTGCGCGGCGAGGCGCACCCCAGGGTGCAGGTGCCCGACTGCAACATCGCGCTGGCCTCGGGCCCGGGCCTCATCAACGGCGTCGGGCACTATCACAGCACGGCGATTCTCGAGCGGGAGTAAGCGAAGATGTCGACTCAAGCGACCAAGAAGCCTTTCGGAGTGCCCTGGGAAACCGACCCCTTTGTCACACCGTGGCCGGAGATGCGCCCGTTCTGGGCCGCCGCTGCCGAAGGCCGGTTCCTCATGCCCAGGTGCGGCGACTGCGGCAAGTACCACTGGCATCCACGCGCCGTCTGCCCGTTCTGCCATTCGCGGAAGATCGAATGGATCGAGTCGCCCGGCCGCGGCACGATCTTCTCCTTCAGCATCGCGCGTACCTGGTCGCCGCCGCACGCCATCGCCTTCGTGAAGACCGCGGAAGAACCGGTGATCCTGACCCAGCTGGTGGACTGCGATTTCGACGCGCTGCGCATCGAGCTGCCTGTGAAGGTGAAGCTCGCACCGGTCGAAGCGGGGCGCTGGATGCCGTTCTTTGCGCCGGAGCGCTGAACGGCACGGACGAGTTCAGGGCTGCCGTGCGGGAAGCTACTGCGCCACCCCGAGGATGCGTTCCACATACCGCGCGATCATGTCCACCTCGAGGTTCACCTTCGCTCCCGGCTTGAGGTGCTTGAGCGTCGTGACGCCGAGGGTATGCGGGATCAGGTTGATGTCGAATTCCATGCCGTTGACGTCGTTCACCGTCAGGCTGACGCCCTGCACGGTGACCGAGCCCTTGCGGGCGATGTAGCGCTCGAGCTCCTTCGGCGCGCGGATGCGCAGCAGGTGGCTTTCGCGCACCGGCCGGAAGGCCACCACCTCGCCCATGCCGTCGACATGCCCGGACACGATGTGCCCGCCGAGGCGGTCGGCCAAGCGCAGCGATTTCTCCAGGTTCACCTCGCCCGGCGCATCCAGCCCCGCGGCGCAGCGCAGCGTCTCGGCCGATACGTCTGTCTCGAAGCCCGAGGTGGTCTTGTGGACGACCGTGAGGCAGACGCCGTTGACGGCGATCGAATCGCCGATGGCCACATCATCCATGCCAAGGCGCACGGCATGGATGGCCAGTCGCACGCCGCCCTCGCGCTTGTCGACGCGGCTGATCTTGCCCAATGCCTGAACGATCCCGGTAAACATGCAGTCCCCTGTGGAAACTCCGATTAAGCACACACCACGAACAGCTCCCGACGACGCGGATCCCAAAGCCCTTGATTCGAATCTCCCCTCGTCCAGCTGCGCTGCCGCGCGTTACGACTCGGGCTCGTTCAGACCTTCCCTATTTCAGCCGCGTCAGAATGCGAAGGTCGTCGCCGATCCGGCTGACCTCATTGAACACCAGTTCGCGCGCCCCCGACAGCTCCTTCAGCTCGGGCAGGTCGATCATGCCGAGCCCGCTGTTGCCGATGAGCCTGGGCGCAAGATAGACGAGCAGTTCGTCCACGCAGTCTTCGGCAAGCAGAGAACCGTTGAGCCGGGTGCCCGCCTCCACGTGCAGTTCGTTGACGCCGCGCCGCGCGAGGTCCTCGAGCATGCGCGGCAGGTCCACCTTCCCGCGGGCATTGGGCAGCTGCGCGATCTCGGCCCCGCAGTCCCGCAGGGCGGCTGCCCCTGCGGCGCTTTTCCCATCCTCGCGCGCACCGTACACCAGCACCGGGCCCGAGGCAAAGATCCGCGAGCCGGGCATGGTCTCCAGGCGGCTATCCACCAGCACCTTCAGCGGCTGGCGGCTGGTCGCCACCAGGCGCACGTCCATGCGCGGATCGTCATCGCGCACCGTGCCGAAGCCGGTCAGCACCGCGCAGGCGCGGGCGCGCCAGG
>VGIE01000194.1 GCA_016867955.1 Betaproteobacteria bacterium | reverse complement strand
CCAACTCGGTGCCGGTGCAGCCGGAGTTTCCGCTCGCCGAATACCTCTCGGGCGCGCTCGCTGCGTTGCGCGCCGTTGCCGAGCTGCGCCGCGCCGGCGTGACCCGCAGCCAGCCCGAGGAACTGGTGGTACCGATGCACCAGGCGGTCAACCGCATGATCGAGTGGCAGGCGCCCATCGCCACGGCCATGGGACGCCCCGAGTTGCGCGACGGCAACACCTTCCCGATGAATTTCTCCATCAGCAACATGTTCCTGACCAAGGACGGCAAGTACATCGCCGTGTCCGCGGCCAACGACGCCACCGCCGCCAAGCTGCTGGAAATGATCGGCGGCCCGTCGCTGCGCGATGACCCCCGCTTCTCCACCACCCAGGCGCGCCTGAAGGGCCTGCAGGAGATCTACGCCATCCTCGACAGGTGGATGGGCGAGCGCACTTCCGCCGAAGTCAATGAAACGGCGGAAAAGGCGGGCGTCGTGCTGGGGCAGATCTACGACGCAGACGACATTGCCAATGACGCGCACCTCAAGGCCCGGGGCAACATCGTGGAGATGCGCGCGGCCGACGGCAGCAAGGTCATGATGCCGGGGGTGATTCCGCGCGTCGAGGGATGGAACAACAGCGTCAGGACGCTCGGGCCGGCGCTGGGCGCCGACACTGCCGCAGCGCTGGCCGCGTGCGGCCTGGCGCCGGGCGCGATCGACCGCCTGCGCAAGGCCGGTGCCATCCTCTAGCCGCAGCCCGCGCTGCCCGCTTGTTGCTGTTTTGTACCGATTTCATCGACCTGGAGTAGAAAGGGCTCAACATGCTCGGATTCCGATTCGACTCACTGCAACTCCCGGCGCACGCCGAGGAGACGCGCAAGCGCGTGCGGGCGTTCCTGGACAAGGAGCGCAAGGCCGGCAGTTTCGTGCCGCATCGCTGCTCGTGGAACACCTTCGATGCCGAGTTCAGCAAGCGCACCGGCGCCGCGGGTTTCATCGGCATGATCTGGCCGAAGAAGTACGGCGGCCACGAGATGAAGATGCTGGATCGTTTCGTCGTCACCGAGGAAATGCTGGCGGCCGGCGCGCCCTGCGGCGCGCACTGGATCGCTGACCGGCAGACCGGCAACCAGATCCTCCATCACGGCAGTGAGCGCGCACGCGAGCTGATTCTGCCGCGCATCGCGCGCGGCGAGTGCTACGCCGGCATCGGCATGAGCGAACCCAACTCGGGCTCCGACCTGGCTGCCGTCAAGACGCGCGCGGTGAAGGTCGAGGGCGGCTGGAGGATCAACGGCAGCAAGATCTGGACTTCGCACGCGCATCGCGTGCACTACGTCATTGCGCTGGTGCGCACCGAAGCGGCAACCGAGAAACGCCACGAAGGCATGACCCAGTTCGTCATCGACCTCAAGGCCCCGGGGGTCACGGTTCGGCCGATCCGCAACATGTCGGGCGAGGAAGAGTTCAACGAGATGTTCTTCGAGGACTACTTCGTTGCCGACGACATGCTGGTGGGCGGCCTTGGCCAGGGCTGGAACATGGTGACAGGCGAGCTCGTGTACGAGCGCTCCGGTCCCGACCGCTTCCTCTCCGATTACCGCCTGCTGGTGGAGTTGATTGACCGCGTTGGCAGGATTCCCGGCGAGCGCCAGGCGGTCGCGATCGGCCGGCTCGTCGCGCACCTTGCCGCGCTGCGCCGCATGTCGACGTCGATCGCCGGCATGATGGAACATGGTGAGAACCCACTGGTGCAGGCGGCGCTGGTCAAGGACATCGGCACCTCCTTCGAGCGCGAAATCCCGGAGATTGCCCGCGACCTGGTTGCCGTGGAGTCCAGCCTGGACGATCCGGACGACCGCTTTGCCGAAACGCTGGCGGCCACCGAGCTGTACGCGCCGGCATTCACGCTGCGCGGCGGCACCCGCGAAATCCTGCGCGGCATGATAGCGCGCGGGCTCGGACTTCGTTGAAGAGGGCATCATGAGCAAAGCGAACCAACAAGAAGCGTCGATGTCGGCAATCCTGCTGGAGCAGACCGACCGCCTGCTCGGCGAGCAGGTGACCAAGGAGATCATCTCCGCCGCCGAGGAAGGCAAATGGCCAGATGCGCTTTGGCAGGCGGTGGAGGAGTCCGGTCTGACGATCGCCATGGTGCCGGAGGACGCGGGCGGCGTCGGCGTCGAGGCCGCCGATGCGCTGCGCCTGGTGCGCCGCTCGGCTTTCCATGCGCTGCCGCTGCCTCTGCCAGAGACCCTGCTTGCGCAATCGCTGTGGGTGTCCGCGGGTGGCGAGGTGGTCGAGGGGGCCGTTACGCTGGCGCCCTGCAATCCCGGCGACCGCATCGGCATCACCGGGTCGGGCGGCGGTTTCACGCTGAGCGGCGCAGCGCGGCGCGTGCCATGGGGCGGCCGGGTCGGGCATGTGCTGGTGCTTGCCACGGACGCCAATGGGAACGAGCACCTCGCGCTGGTGCCGCAGGGCAAGGCCAGGGCCGACGCCCGGCGCAACCTGGCGTTCGAGTCCCGCGACACGCTGGTGTTCGACGGCGTTTCGCTACCGGCTGCCGCCGTGCGCGCGGCGCCCGCGGCGACCGCGGGCGAAGGCCTGCTGCTGCTTGGCGCGCAACTGCGCACGCAGCAGATGGTCGGGGCGATGGAGCGCTGCCTCGATTACGCCATTGCGTATGCCAATGAGCGCGTGCAGTTCGGCCGACCGATCGGCAAGTTCCAGGCGGTGCAGCACATGCTGGCCGTCGCCGCGGGGCATTTCGCGGCGGCGACGGCGGCGGCCGATGCCGCCATCGAGGCGCATGGTCGCGACGACGCCGAACTGGCCGTCGCGGTGGCGAAGTCGCGCGCCGGCGAGGCTGCCGGGCAGGTGGCCGCCATCAGCCACCAGGTATTTGCTGCCATGGGCTTCACACAGGAGCATCCGCTGCATTTCTCCACGCGCAGGCTGTGGTCTTGGCGCGACGAATTCGGCGCCGAGGCCTTCTGGCAGGAGCGCATCGGCCGGCTGGTGTGCAACAACGGCGGCGACGCCTTGTGGCCGTTGCTGACGGGGGCCTGAACGCGGCGGTCAGGGCCGCGCAATACGCGATGTCGCGGCGCGGCCGCTAAAACGGCCGCGGCTCACTTCCAGAAGCGCCACCAGGGCTCGTCCTTCAGTCCGCGCTTCAGGTATTCGCTCACGGGGAAGTTCTTGCGCATCACCCGATCGGCATCGTCACGCAGTTCAATCATCCCCAGCGCGTCATAGCTCTTCACCAGGATGAACAGCGCTTCCTCGATGGCCGGCGACTGCGGGTAGTTCTCCAGCGCGTAGCGCGCGCGGCCCGTGGCGGCGACGAACGCGGTGCGGCGATAGTAAAAACTGGCGACCCTCACCTCGTGCTCGGCCAGCACGTTCACCAGGTACTTCATGCGCGCGATGGCGTCCGGCGCGTACTTGCTGTTCGGGAAGCGCGTGGAGAGTTCTCTGAAAGCGTCGAAGGAGTCGCGCGCGGCCTTCGGGTCGCGCTCGGCCTGGTTCTGGTTGGCGAGTTTGCCGAAGAGGCCGATGTCCTGGTTGAAGTGGATTAGGCCCTTCAGGTAATACGCGTAGTCGACGTTGCTGTTCTCGGGGTGCATCTTGATGAAGCGGTCTGTGGCCGCCACCGTGGCCTCGACGTCGTTCTGCTTGTAGTAGGCGTACGCGACATCGATCTCGGCCTGCAGCGCAAAGCGGTCGAACGGGTAGCGCGCCTGCAGCCGCTCGTATTGCTTGATCGCCTTTTCGTAGTTCAGCGAGTCGAGGTTTTCCTTGGCGTCGATGTAGAGCTGGCGCGCGGTCCACTTCGTCGTTTCGTCGTGCTCCTTGCCGAATCCGGCGCAGCCGGCGACCAGCAGCAGGGCGAAAAAAGCTACACTACGTTTCATGGCGGAACACTCCATCGGAGACCAGAATTATACCCCCGAGGTCCCGGCGGCCGCAGACCCCTTCGACGCGGAAGAGCCGCAGGTGCGCATGGTGCCGGCCGACTGCGCCGGCCTGAGGGTGGACCAGGCGCTCGCGCGCATGTTTCCCGAGCATTCGCGCAGCCGGCTGACCGCCTGGCTGCGCGACGGGTTCATCCGCATCGACACCGGAGCGGCCAGGCCCAAGCAGAAGGTCTGGGGCGGCGAGACAGTGCTGCTGATCGCGCAGGCAGGCCCCGAGGCACTGTCGGCCCTGCGCGAAGACATCGCGCTCGACATCGTCCACGAGGACGGCGAGGTCATCGTCATCGATAAGCCCGCTGGGCTGGTGGTGCATCCGGCAAGCGGCAACTGGCAGGGCACCCTGCTCAATGCGCTGCTGCATCACTGCCCTGCACTGGCGGGGATTCCGCGCGCCGGCATCGTCCACCGTCTGGACAAGGACACCAGCGGGCTGCTGGTGGTGGCGAAGACGCTGGCGGCGCAGACGAGCCTGGTGCGCCAGCTGCAGGACCGCACGGTGCACCGCGAATACCTGGCGCTGGTGCACGGGCGGGTGGCGCAGGACGGCGAGGTGGACGCGCCGCTGGCGCGCGACCCGGTGAATCGTGTGCGCATGGCCATCGTCGGCTCCGGCAAGCAGGCGCGAACGCATTACCGGGTGCTCGAACGCTTTCCCGACGTGACGCTGCTCGAGTGCCGGCTCGATACCGGGCGCACCCACCAGATCCGCGTGCACATGCAGTCGATCGGGCACGCGCTGGTCGGCGACCCGGTTTACCGGAGCCGCAAGCAGGCCCGCGCCAGCGTGGCGGACATGATCGGCCGCCAGGCGCTGCATGCGGCGCGGCTGGAATTCGTGCACCCGGGCACCGGGAAGCGGGCGCGCCACGAATCGCCGTTGCCCGGGGATTTCGAGAAGTTGCTGCAGTTCCTGCGCAAAGAAACTCGGCAGGACACATGAACGCGTGGCTGACGCCGTACTGGCCCGCGCCCGCCTGTGTCCGCGCCCTGGTGACGACGCGCGGCATTGCCGATGGCAGCGCGGACCATACTGCGGCCGGCGGCGCGAGCCGGGGCAGCTACGCCTGCTTCAACCTCGGCATGCATGTCGGTGACGACGCGGCGGCGGTCACGGCCAATCGTGCGCGGCTGCGCGCGCTGCTTCCTGCCGAACCGCTCTGGCTCAGCCAGGTGCATGGAACACGAGTCTTGGATGCGGATGCCATCCTGGCGCTGGTCGGCACGGCCGCCACCCACGGCGCGGCCGTCCTGCCGCCCGAGGCGGATGCCGCCGTTGCGCACAGGCCGGGGGCGGTGCTGGCCATTCTCACGGCCGACTGCATGCCGGTGCTGCTGTGCGACCGGCAGGGCTCGGTGGTC
>VGIE01000193.1 GCA_016867955.1 Betaproteobacteria bacterium | reverse complement strand
GCGACCCGCAGGTGCGCGCTGCACCGATCCTGCTTGCCCAGGCCGCCGGCGCCGGCTCGAGCGCCGAGTCGGCCCTCGACGCGCTCGTCAAGGCGGCGCGCGCCGAGGGCCAGCTGTTGTGGTTCTCCTCGCAACCCGAAGCCATTTCCAAGCAAACGTCGGATGCATTCGCCGCCAAGTACGGCATCAAGGCGGTGTTCCTGCGCGGATCGAGCAACCCGCTCATGCAGCGCTATTCCGCCGAAGCCGAGGCGGGCAACCTGTCGGCCGACCTGATCATGCAGGCAAGCAACTCGGTGGTCTTCGCCGAAGACGGAATCAAGAAAGGCTGGATGGAGTCCATCTCCGAGGCCGGACTGCCGGTGCTGAAGAGCGGCGAATTCCCGGCCCGCTTCAACATGGGCCCCTCGGCCATCGTGCAGATGAATCCCTGGCTCATTGCCTACAACACCGACAAGGTGAAGGGCGTCGACGTGCCCAAGGACTGGCCGGACATCCTCAACCCGAAGTTCCAGGGGCAGATCATCCTGTTCGACCCCGTCACCAACGACGGCAACTACTTCTTCTGGCAGCTGCTGCTCGACACCTACGGCGAACCGTTCTTCACCAGGCTGCGCAGCATGAATTCGCGCTTCACCTCGGGGGGCATACCCGCCAGCCAGGCGCTTGCCGCGGGCGAGGGCGGCCTGACGCTGCCTGCCACCGCAGCAACCTTCGCCGCGATGAGGGCCAAGGGCGTGCCGGTGGCGACGGTCCAGCCGCACAAGACCAACGGCGCCGAGTATCACGTCATCCTCACCAACCGCGCGCGCGCCCGCAATCCGAATGCGGCACGCCTGTTCGTCAACTACGTGATGACGCGCGAGGGAAACACCGTGCTGTCGAAGGACTCCGGCGGCATCTCCGTCTACGACACTGCCGGCCTGCCCAAGCAGTACGAGACCGGCAAGAAGGGCGGCTTTCCCGACGACCGCAGGCCGCGGATCAGGGAACTGATCGGCGTCAAGTAGGCGCGCGGCGCGATGGTCCGCAGCGGCGCGGGCCGCGACGCGCGGACCCTCGCCCCAATGGTGAGGGGCTGCAACGACATGATCGACAGGCAACTATTGGACGAACTCCTCGCCTTCCGCAGCGAACGCGACTGGCGGCAGTTCCACAACCCGCGCACGCTCGCCGCCAGCATCAGCATCGAGGCGGCCGAGCTGCTGGAGCATTTCCAGTGGGCGAAGGATGCCGAGCTGCCCGATGTGGTGGCGAAGAACCGCGAGGCCATCGAGCACGAGATCGCCGACGTGGCGATGTACCTCAGCCTGCTGTGCCACGACATCGGCGTGTCGCTCGAAGACGCGGTGGGCAGGAAGCTCGCGCTCAACCGGATGAAGTATCCGGTGGACAGGGCGCGCGGGCGGTCCACCAAACACGACCGGCTCGATTGAGGCAGCACGGCCTTTATCGCCGGTCTAGGGATCGATCCTTGACCGGCGTGCTGCGATGACGCCATGCTGATCACGGTTCCCGGGACCCCTGCCGGCCCTGCGGAAATCGCGGACCGCCTCCGGCGCGACGTACGCGTTCAGGCGCTAGCCCCTGGCCAGGGCTCCTGACTGGTAATCCGCGACCGCCTGCTCGATCTCGGCGCGCGTGTTCATGACGAAGGGCCCGTACTGCACGATGGGTTCATTGATGGCGATGCCGGCGAGCAGCAGCAGTCGCGCGCCGCTCGCGCCCGCCTCAATGCGCACGCCCTCGCCGTCCGACAGGATGCCCGCGGCGCGGTTCGGCACCGGCTGGCGCTTCTCCCCGAGCAGCGCGTCGCCGTCGTAGACATACACGAAGGCATTGTGGCTGGCCGGCACCGGCGCATCGACCACCGCGCCCGCGTCCAGGTGGAAGTCGATGTAGCGCGGGTCGGTGGAGAGCCCGCCGATGGGTCCAATGGCCTTCTTGCCCGCGTCCTTGCCGCCGCCCTCGATGACGCCGGCAATCACCTTGGCCTTCGCGCCGGGCGCGATCTCGATCACCGGGATCTGCGCTGACGGGATGTCGCGATAGGCCGCCGGCTTCATCTTCTCCCTGCCCGGCAAGTTGAGCCAGAGCTGGAAACCGCGCATGCGACCCTCGCTCTGCTGCGGCATCTCGGAATGGATGATGCCGCGTGCGGCCGTCATCCACTGCACGTCACCGGGGCCGAGGTCGCCCTGGTTGCCGTGGTTGTCCTCGTGGCGCATGTGGCCGTCGAGCATGTAGGTCACGGTCTCGAAGCCGCGGTGCGGATGCGAGGGAAAACCGGCGAGGTAGTCCTCCGGGTTGTCGGAGAAGAATTCGTCCAGCATCAGGAAGGGGTCGTGGCGCATCGTCTGTGTCGATCCCAGGCCGCGGCGCAGTTTCACGCCGGCGCCGTCGGAGGCGGCGACGGACGGGATCACGCGGAACAGCGAACGGGTTGCAAGGGCAGTCATGTCGGTCTCCTGTTCTGAGCAGTGCATTCTAATGGGCGCCACCGCATTCACGCGGCCAGCGCCACCTCGCCGCTCACCGCCGCTACTGCGTGGCCGGCTGCGTGGTTGGTCGAGGAAACTGCGGCATGGCTGCGCGCATGCGTGGCGATGGCAGCGTGGGCTGCTGCAAGCGACTCGTTCCGGCTCGCCTCGCTGATCGCCAGCCCTTCCGCAAACACGAACCGCACGTCGCGAATGCCGATGAAATGGAGGAAGGTCTGCACGAAGCCGGTCTGCGAATCGCGCGGCGTGCCGGCATGCAGCCCGCCGCGGGCGGCGAAAACATAGGCCTTCTTGCCGGGGAGCAGGCCGACCGGCCCCTTCTCGGTGTAGCGGAAGGTCTCGCCGGCGCGCGCAATATGGTCGAACCAGGCCTTCAGTTGCGAAGGCACGCCGAAGTTGTAGAACGGCAGGCCGATCACCAGGACATCGGCCGCGCGCAGCTCGGCGATGAGCGTGTTCGATTCATCGATCACGGCCTGCTGCGACGGGGTGCGCGCCTCGGGGCGGGCAATGAAGGCAGCGAAGCGGGCGGCGTCGAGGTGCGGCAATGGTTCGGCGGCGAGGTCGCGCTTGGGGATCAGCGCGTTCGGATGCTGTTCGCGCAGCGCCGCGACGAAGGCTGCGGCGAGCTGGCTGGACTGGCCCTGGTCGGCGTTCAGGCTGGCATTGATCTGGAGGATGCGGGTCATGGCGGACTCCATGGCTGTTGATTCGATAGAGCATCGAGATTTGATGCGATGGATGCATTTGACTATTAATTAAATTGATTTAAAAGTGCAATAATTCGCTCTTATATATCGATTTACTAGATGTTTATCGACATGTCCGGTCCCCGCATCTCGCTCGACCAATGGAAAGTCCTCGCCACCGTGGTCGAGGCTGGCGGCTACGCGCGCGCGGCCGAGCGCATCCACCGGAGTCAGTCCACGCTCACTTACGCGGTACAGAAGCTGGAGCGCACGTTGGGCGTCAAGGTGTTCGAGCTACAGGGCCGCCGCGCGGTGCTGACGCCCACGGGACAGTTGCTCTACCGCCGCGGTCGCGAGCTGGTGGACGAGGCCGCGCGGCTGGAGGATTCCGCCTCCGGCCTGGCGCGCGGCTGGGAACCGGAGATCAGCCTCGCCGTGGAGGTCATCTTCCCCACCTGGCTGCTGCTCGAATGCCTCGGCGCCTTCGCCGCGCAGCGTCCCGACACGCGCATCGAACTGATCGAATCCGTGATCGGCGGTACCGAGGAGGCGCTGAACGAGCGCCGCGTCCAGCTCGCCATCACGCCGCGCGTGCCGGCCGGCTTCGCGGGCGACGCGCTGATGCAGGTGCGCTTCGTCTGCATGGCCGCGCCCGCGCACCCGCTGCACGCACTCGGGCGGCCGCTGACGCGCGCCGACCTGCGGGCGAACCGCCATCTGCTGGTGCGCGACACCGGCGCCCGGCGCGACGCGCAGGGCAGCGACGCTGCCGTCCCGGGCAGCTGGCTGAACGTGCAGCGCCTGACGGTATCGAACAAGGCCACGTCGATCCGCGCCGCGAAGATGGGCCTGGGCTATGCCTGGTATCCGGAAGACAACGTGCGCGAGGAACTCGCGAGCGGCGAGCTCAAGCCGCTGCCGCTGCGCGAGGGCGCCGAGCGCTTTGCCATGCTCTACCTCGTGCTCGCGGACCCGGACGCCGCCGGCCCCGGCACGCGGCTGCTCGCCGGCATCATCCGCGACATGGTCAGGCGACGCTGCGCGGAGCATGCGGCGAAAGCCGGCGCCGCACCCGGTAGCCCTCGGTAGAATGGCGCGAACCCGAATTCTGCCGGACACTCGGCCGAACCCTCGGCCGACCCCCCTGCCATACCCACGGGAGCACCATGACCGCCAGCGCCTTCCCCACCCTGCTCAGCCCGCTAGTCCGCGGGCGCCTCAAGCTCAAGAACCGCGTGCTCTTCCCGGCCCACCAGACGCTGTTTTCGGAGGACAGCATCGTCGGGCCGCGCATGCGCGCCTACTACGTCGAGCGCGCCAAGGGCGGCGCCGGGGCCGTGGTGGTCGAGGGCGGCGCCACGCACGACACCACCATCAAGTTTCCCAGTTACATCCACGCGCACGATCCGCGCATCGTGAAATCGCTGGACGAGCTGGCGGCCGGCCTGCGGCCGTACGGCTGCGTGGGCATCGTGCAGATCGTGCACAGCGGCTCGCGCATGTCCTCGCACGACGCGCGGCGCGCGCTGTGGGCGCCCTCGGATGTGCGCAGCGCCATCTCGCCCGAGACGCCGCACGCCATGACCCGCGCCGAGATCGCCGAGCTGATGGAGGGCTATGCGCGCACCGCTGGGCACATCGCCCGGTCGGCGATCGACGGCGTCGAGGTGCACGCCTGCCACGAATACCTCTTCGGGCAGTACCTCTCCCCGCTCAACAACCTGCGTGACGACGAATACGGCGGGTCGCTCGAGAACCGCGCTCGGCTGCTGCTGGACGTGGTGAGGATCGTGCGCGGCGCCGTCGGCAACGACAGGCTGTTCGGCGTGCGCCTGAACGGCTCCGACCTCACGCCCGGAGGCCTGGAAAACGACGATTACGTCAAGGTCGCACAGATGCTGGAGGCCACCGGCGTGATCGACTACCTCAGTATCACCGCCGGCACCTCGCGCGACAACAACATGATCGTGCCGCCCATGGACGTTCCGCCTGGCGTCTTCGTCGACTATGCCGCGGCGATCCGCAAGTCGGTCAAGCTGCCGGTGTTCACGGTGGGCCGCATCAAGACCCCCGCATTCGCCGAGCAGATCCTCGCCGGCGGCAAGGCCGACGCCGTCAATATCGCCCGCGCGCTGATCGCCGACCCGTTCTGGGCGGAGAAG
>VGIE01000192.1 GCA_016867955.1 Betaproteobacteria bacterium | reverse complement strand
CACCGTCAATGGTGTCCGCCTGGTGTGCGCCTACGTGCCCAACGGCCAGTCGGTGGATTCGGACAAGTACGCCTACAAGCTCGAATGGCTGGCGGCGTTCGAACGCTGGCTTGCCGACGAACTTAAGCGCCATGCAGACCTTGCCGTGCTCGGCGACTACAACATCGCCCCTTCCGACGCCGATGTGTACGACCCGAAGGCCTGGGCGGGACAGGTGCTGTGCAGCGACCGCGAACGCGCCGCCTTTCAGCGACTCATCGATCTCGGGCTGCACGATGGCTTCCGCCTGTTTGCGCAGGAAGAGCGCTCGTACAGCTGGTGGGACTACCGCATGAACGCGTTCCGCCGCAAGATGGGCCTGCGCATCGACCACATCCTGATGTCCCGGCCACTCGCCGGCGCCTGCACACGCTGCGAGATCGATGTCGAGCCGCGCAAGTTGGAACGCCCGTCCGACCATGCCCCGGTGCTCGCGGAAATCAGCCGCTAGCAGCCGCGCGACGCATCCAGGGCATCCGGCATGGATGGCGTCCGCGCCCGCAATGATGATGACAATCTCTCGATACAAGTAGTACTGGCGCTGCCTACTTATCCAAATTGATAATTTTCGTCAAGCCAGAAAGAACCACGCCGGGCAAGCCCGGCGCCTTCATTGCCGATGACCGCCGCCGAACTAGTCGATCAACTCGTAGGCCGGCAGCGTCAGGAACTCGATGTAATCGCCGGTGGTCAGCCGGTCGAAGAGCCTGGCGCCCTGCTCGTACTTGCCGCCCTTCCAGCCCTCCTCGCCGAGATGGGTCTTCACCTTCGGCAGTTCCTCGGCCAGCAACTGGCGGAACAGTTCCACCGTGACCTTGCGGCCGTCGTCGAGCACGCCCTTCTCGCTGCGGATCCACTGCCAGATCTGCGATCGTGATATCTCCGCCGTCGCCGCGTCCTCCATCAGGTTGAACACCGGCACGCAGCCGTTGCCGGCCAGCCAGGCGCCGAGGTACTGGATGCCCACCGAGATGTTGTTGCGCAGGCCGGCCTCGGTGATCGGCGCCTCGGGCCGGAAATCGAGCAGGTCCTTCTGGCCATAGTTCACATCCGTGCGCTGGCGGTGGTACTGGTTGGGCGTCGGCATGTGCTTGTCGAAGATCTCCTTGGCGATCGGCACCAGGCCCGGATGCGCCACCCAGGTTCCGTCGCAGCCGTCGGTGACTTCGCGCAGCTTGTCGGCGCGCACCTTCTCCATCGCCGCCTCGTTGGCCACCACGTCGTTCTTGATCGGGATCTGCGCCGCCATGCCGCCCATGGCCGGCGCGCCGCGGCGGTGGCAGGTCTTCACCAGCGTCAGTGCATAGGCGCGCAGGAACGGCGCCAGCATGGTGACCTGGCCGCGGTCGGCGAGGCAGAAATCCTTGTTGGTGCGGAACTTCTTGATGCAGGAGAAGATGTAATCCCAGCGGCCGATGTTGAGGCCCGCGGAGTGGTCCTTCAGTTCCCACAGGATTTCGTTCATCTCGAAGGCCGCAAGCACGGTCTCGATGAGCACCGTGGCGCGGATGGTGCCGTGCGGCACGCCCAGTTCCTTCTGCGCCATGGTGAAGATGTCGTTCCACAGCCGCGCCTCGTGGTGCGACTCCATCTTCGGCAGGTAGAAGTAGGGGCCGCTGCCGCGCTGGAGCAATTCCTTGGCGTTATGGAAGAAGTACAGGCCGAAATCGAAGATGCCGCCGCACATCTGCGTGCCGTCGACCAGCACGTGCTTCTCGTTCATGTGCCAGCCGCGCGGGCGCGGGATCAGCACCGCCACCTTGTCGTTGAGCCTGTAGTGCTTGCCGTTCTGCTCCAGCGAGATGGTGCGGCGGATGGCGTCGCGCAGGTTGATCTGGCCGTTGATGACGTTGTCCCATTTCGGGCAGTTGGCGTCCTCGAGGTCCGACATGAAGGTCAGTGCGCCGGAGTTCAACGCGTTGATGACCATCTTGCGCTCGGTGGGGCCGGTGATCTCGACGCGGCGGTCCTGCAGGTCCTTCGGCTGCGGGCAGACGGTCCACTCGGAGTCGCGGATGGACTTGGTCTCCGGCAGGAAGTCCGGCAGCTTGCCGGCATCGAATTCACTCTGGCGCGCGGCGCGTCGGGCGAGCAGCTCCTGGCGGCGCGGTTCGAAGGCGCGTTGCAGCCTGGACACGAAGGCAATCGCCTCGTCGGTAAGGATCTCGCGGAACTCGGGTGTGACGCGGCCGTGGATTTCCACGCCACCAGGGAACTTTTCACTCATGAGGGTCTCCAGGACTTGCAGCGCGACGGATAATGCGCGCAGGTTGGAACAACAAGGTTCACCACGCCATGCATGCTGTGACGGAATCGCAGCGTTGCAGGCAAACGATTATATGCGAACCGCCGCCACACGACCCAAAGAAACCATCCACATCCCGCAATGTGAAAAACCATTGATCAAGATGTGCAGAGGCGTTGGAACAAGCCGGCGGGCCTGAATCGTCAGGATTATGGACTCTCATCCCGGCATGTGAAACAGACCCGGGAATTGCTCCCCGCGCCCTGACGCGGTACGGGCGGCGGCTGGCACCTTGCCGTCAGCTGCAGTGAAGCAGGCGCGGAAAGCCCGTCCCCTCAATGGTGTCAGGCGCGCTCAATCCGCAGGCTTGCCTTCGAGCCCCAGCTCCTGGATCTTGCGCGTGATGGTGTTGCGGCCAATGCCGAGCAGGGTCGCGGCCTCGATCCGCCGGCCGCCGGTCCGCGCCAGCGCCTTGGCAATCAGCGTCTTCTCGAAATCGCGCATCAGCGCATCCATGATCCCGGACTCGCCTTTCGCCAGCAGACGGTCGGCCTCGCCGGCCAGCGCGCCGACCCAGTCGGCGTTGAGCGAAGCCGCCGCGCTGGCACGAAAATCCTGCGGCAGGTCGCCGGTCTCGATGACCTGCGTCGGCGCCATCACGGTGAGCCAGTGGCAGAGATTCTCCAGCTGACGCACATTCCCCGGAAAATCCTGCGCCGACAGATAGGCCATCGCGGCATCGGACAGGCGCTTGGGTTCCACGCCCAGGTCGCGCGCCGACTTGGCCAGGAAGTGGCGCGCCAGCAGCCCAATGTCTTCGCGCCGCTCGCGCAGGCTTGGCAGCCGCAGGCGGATCACGTTGAGGCGGTGAAAGAGGTCCTCGCGAAACCGGCCCTCCCGCACGCGCGTCTCGAGGTCCTGGTGCGTGGCGGCGATGACACGCACGTTGGCGCGGATCGACTGGTGGCCGCCGACGCGATAGAACGTCCCGTCGGAGAGCACGCGCAGGAGGCGAGTCTGCAGCTCGGCGGGCATGTCGCCGATCTCGTCAAGGAAGAGCGTGCCGCCCTCGGCCTGCTCGAAGCGCCCGCGCCGCATGGCCTGCGCGCCGGTGAACGCGCCGCGCTCATGGCCGAACAGTTCCGATTCGAGAAGGTCCTTGGGCATCGCCGCGGTGTTGATGGCGACAAAGGGCCTGGTGGCGCGCGGGCTGTAGCGGTGCAGCGCGCGCGCCACCAGCTCCTTGCCGCTGCCCGACTCGCCGGTGATCAGCACCGTGGCCGAAGACTGCGCCAGTCTGCCGATGGCGCGGAACACCTCCTGCATCGAGGCCGCCTGGCCAAGGATCTCCGGCGATTTTGCTTCCGTGACTTCGGCCTCGCTCTTGCGCAGCGATTCGTCGATGGCGCGGCGGATGAGATCCACCGCCTGGTCCACATCAAAGGGCTTGGGCAGATATTCGAAAGCACCGCCCTGGAAGGCGGCCACCGCCGATTCCAGGTCTGAGTAGGCTGTCATGACGATCACCGGCAGGCCCGGGTGCCGCGACTTGACTGCCTCCAGCAGTTCGAGTCCGGAGGTTCCGGGCATGCGGATGTCGGATACCAGCACCTGGGGCGCACCAGCCTCGAGCGCGTCCAGCGCGTCCTTGGCGAGCGAAAAGGTCCTGAACGGGATGGCCTCACGCGTGAGCGCCTTCTCGAACACCCAGCGAATCGAGCGGTCGTCATCCACCACCCATACCGGCTTCATCTGCGGAAAGAATGCCTGCCCGCCCGCCATGACGGGTCCTGCGGACGAGGCATCGGGATTTTCGGCTGCATCACTATTCATGGCGTCACGCGCCTGCGGATGCCGGCTCTATCGGCAGCAGGATCCTGAAAGCGGTACGCCCCGGTTGACTGTCGCACTCGATAACTCCATGGTGGTGCTGGACAAATGTCTGCGCCAGCGTAAGCCCCAACCCGCTTCCGCCTTCGCGGCCCGATACCAGCGGGAAGAACAAGGTGTCCTTGATTGGCTCGGGAATGCCCGGCCCGTTATCGATCACTCGCAATTCTAGTGCCAGGCGGTAGCGACGCTTGGCCACGGTCACCTGGCGAACCACGCGCGTGCTCAGCCTGATCTCGGCCCCGCCCTGGATGCCCCCCGCGCCCTGCAGCGCCTGCGCCGCGTTGCGGGTGACATTCAGCACCGCCTGGATGAGCTGCTCGCGGTCGCCCTGGAACTCGGGGATGCTGGTGTCGTAGTCGCGCCGCATGCTCAGCCCGGAAGGGTACTCCGCCAGGATGAGGCTGCGCACCCGCTCGCATACCTCGTGGATATTCATCGTCACGGTGTGCGGTGGGCGATGCGGCGTGAGCAGGCGGTCCATCAGCGCCTGCAGTCGATCGGCCTCCTTAATGATGACCTGAGTGTATTCCTTGAGCTCCGGACGATCGAGCTCGCGTTCGAGCAGCTGGGCCGAACCGCGCAGGCCGCCCAGAGGGTTCCTGATTTCATGCGCAAGGTTGCGCATCAGCTCGCGATTGGCCAGATGCTGGGTCAACTGATGTTCTTCGCGCTCAGCCCGAATGCGCTGCTCGATGGGACGCAGCTCGAGCATGAGCCCGCGCTCGGGCAGTTCGACCGGCGTCACCAAGCAATTGAGGTACAGCGTCTCGTGGGCGGGTCGCGACAGATTGAGGTTCTGGTCCCAGAAGCCCCGCTCCTCGGCCAGCGCCTCGCGCAGGCGGCTCTCGAATCCCTCGACGTTGGTAAGCAGCGCGCCAAGGCGCTGGCCGATGAGCGAACGCCCGCCGTGCGCGAGCAAATCTTCGGTAGCGGGGTTGACGTAGAGGAGCCGCAGCTTGCTGTCGAGCACCATTACCGAAGTGGCCAGCAAGTCCAGCCCGGCAAACGCGCGTGACGTGGCGGGCCGTGTCATGCGCGCCCCCTCGCCGCGCGCAGCTGCACCGCAAGGGCGGCGGGCGGCTCAGCGCAGGTTGGTAATTTCGCGCTTGAGCGCGGCGACGTTGTCTTCGGAGCGGCGCACTTCATCCTGGAAGGGCTTGAGGCGATCGAGCACGCGCTG
>VGIE01000191.1 GCA_016867955.1 Betaproteobacteria bacterium | reverse complement strand
TGGCGCCCGGGGAAGCCAGGATTTCGTGTCACGGGAATAGGTAGTGGGGGGCATGCGATTTCGATCACACGGACTGCTGTTGGCCGCGCTCCTGGTGAGTACAACCTTGCCCGCCGGTGGGCAGCAATTGGGCACCCTGCAGGCGCGTCAAGATGCGGCTGGGGCGGCACCTCAGGAGGTGCAGTGCATTGCTAGAGGCTGGCAGCGCATCGTGGTGCAGATCGGCCGGATGCCGCGCGAACTGCTTTGGAAGGCACCTGCGGGCCAATGGTCCAGGGGCGCGATCATCGTCATGCATGGCGGCGGTGGCCATCGTTATCATCGGTGCGTGGCCAATGCACCGGTGGTCGCGCCGCAGGTGAGGTTCAGCGAGTTGGCGGCAGGCGAAGGCTTCGCCGTGTTCCTGCTCAACTCCTCGGACCGCGTGTCGGACAACGACGGGCGGGTGTGCGGGAAGGTGTGGGATGACGAGGTCAGGGAGCGCCCGAATCTCGACCTGCCGTTCATCGGGACCGTGATCCGCGAATTGCTCCCGCAATCGCGCCCCTCGGGCAGCCATGCGGCGGTTTTCATCTCCGGGCTGTCTTCGGGAGGGTACATGACAGTGCGCGCGGCCACCCATTTCGACAACCTGGTGACGGCTTTTGCGCCGGTTTCAAGCGGCGACCCCTATGGCTGGCACCGCGTTTGCACGACGGGTACGACGTCTCGAACCACCGTGCATGGCGCGGGCTTTGACAATGAGACCGGCAAGCAGATTACGGAGCGCGATGCCTACCTGGCAGATGCCTATCCCCGCGAAAAGCCCTGGGATAGCGCAATGCCGAACATCAAGCCCGCCTTCAGGATCTTCCGTCAGGAAGAGGACGGGATCAATGACCGATCATGCAGTCTCAAGGTGGGCAGGCAGTTGCGCCAGCATGGATATCGCGGCATGCCGGACTTCGTGCTCCAGGGCGGGCAGAGAAGCCTCGCCAATCATCTCTGGCTGGACGCCTACAACCGGCCTGTCCTGGATTTCTTTTCCGGTGAATTGAATGCGGGACGTAAGTGACGCCCGGCCCGTCCCGCGCCGGGCGTCGAGCGTGACCGCAGGTACCGCATTGCGTCGATCCGGCAGCGGCGCCAAGGGCATCATCCGTCGTACAACGCATCGAAACGGGAGCCGACCATGACGACCGGAACCGTCCGTTTGCAGCGCGTGCCGAAGGCGCCGCCACAGTGTTCATGCCAGGCGACCGAGTTGTGCCATCTCGGCAGGCAGGAGTTCCTCGCGCGGCTCGCCACGCTCGTCGAGCCGGAGATGCCGGGCTAGCAGGGTCATTCCCCGCAACAGGCGGATGGCTTCAGTCGCGCGGGCTGCCATACTGCGGCCTCGTCCCGAGTCCCGCGTGATCGCCCCGTGAACACCGCCAGCGTCGTCCGTCTCATCCTGCTTTCCGCCATCTGGGGTGCGTCCTTCCTGTTCATGCGCATCGGCGTGCCGGTGCTCGGGCCGAGCGTGCTGATCTTCGCGCGCGTGGCCTTGGCCACGCTGTTCCTCCTCCTCGTCGCGGGGTATTTCAGGCGGGCGCCGGGTGTGCGCGCACGCTGGCAGCATTTTCTCGTGCTGGCCTTCTTCAACTCGGCACTGCCCTTTCTGCTGCTGGCCTGGTCGGCGCAGACGCTTTCCGCGTCGCTGCTGTCCATCCTCAACGCCACGGCGCCGATCTGGGCGGCGGCCATCGGCGCGGCGTGGATGGGCACGCGGCTGGCGGCCAAGTCCCTGCTCGGGCTGCTGCTCGGCATCGCCGGTGTCGGGCTGCTGGCGGGCGTGGAGTCCTACAGCCTGCCGGCGGGTGGCGTTACGGCCATCCTGGCCGGCCTGGGCGCGGCCTGCTGCTACGGGATTGCCACCATCTACACGCGGACGGCAGCGTCCGTGGCGCCATTCTCCAATGCCATTGGCAGCATGGCGGGCGCCACGCTGTGGCTGCTGCCCACGCTGTGGTTCGTCCCCCTGCCGCGGGCGGTCCCCGCGTGGCCGGTTACCGTGTCGGTGATCGCGCTGGGCGTGCTGTGCAGCGGCGTGGCCTACCTGCTGTACTTTCGCCTCGTGGAGGACATCGGCCCCACCTCGACCCTGACGGTGACCTTCCTGATCCCGGTGTTCGGCATCCTGTGGGGCACACTGTTCCTCGACGAGACGGTGGGCTGGCACACGGCTGCCGGCTGCCTCGTCGTGCTGACCGGGACTGGGCTGGTGACGGGATTCCCAGCCCGGGCGCTCTTTTCGCGACAGGCACCTGCCCGGCAGCGGCAATGACCGGACATCACCCCGGCTGGCCGGGCGGCATCGTTATATCCAGTAGAATATAACGGTTTTTCCGGGGTGATGCCGTGGTTCGTGCCGTGATCGCATTGCTGTCGCTGCTGGTCCTGCCCGACGTAAGTCGGGCCGGGGAGGTGCGGGTGGCGGTGGCCGCCAATTTCACCGCGCCCATGCAGGCCATTGCGGCCGGCTTCGAGCGCGCCGGCGGCCACAAGGCGCTGCTGTCATTCGGCGCGACGGGCGCCTTCTATGCGCAGATCAGGAACGGCGCGCCCTTTCACGTGCTGTTCGCCGCCGACGACGAAACGCCGGCGCGGCTCGAGCGCGAGGGCCTGGCGGTGGCGGGCTCGCGCTTCACCTATGCCGTTGGCGCACTGGTGCTGTGGTCGTCGCGCGAGGGCCTTGTCGACGACAGTGGCGAGGTGCTGAAGCAGGGCAAGTTTGCACGCCTGGGGCTGGCCAACCCGAAGCTGGCACCTTATGGTGCCGCCGCCGTGCAGACCCTGGAGAAGCTGGGCCTGGCCGCAGCCCTTCAGCCCAAATTCGTCACCGGCGAGAACATCTCGCAGGCGTACCAGTTCGTCAGCACGGGCAATGCGGTGCTGGGCTTCGTCGCGCTGTCGCAGGTGACGAAGGACGGCCGCATTGCCGCGGGCTCGGCCTGGGTCGTGCCATCTCACATGCACGACGAGATCCGCCAGGACGCGGTGCTGCTGGCCGCCGGCCGGGACAATGCGGCGGCGCGCGCCTTGCTGGCATATCTGCGGACGCCGGGCACCGTGGCCCTGGTCCGCGGCTATGGCTACCGCCAATGATGCCGCCGGTGGCTGCATGCAGGATGATCCCGTGAACGGAAAACGGGCATGGCAAGCCTGATCAGCGCCGAGAACCTGTCCATCCTCTGGCTGACGGCCAAGCTGGCGGCACTGGTCACGCTGCTGCTGCTGTTGATCGCCATGCCGCTGGCCTGGTGGCTGGCCAATACCCGGGCGCGCATCAAGCCCGCGGTGGAAGCCATCGTCGCGCTGCCCATCGTGCTGCCGCCCACGGTGCTCGGCTTCTACCTGCTGGTGGTGATGGGGCCGCACGGGCCGGTGGGGCAGTTCACGGAGGCACTGGGCCTGGGCGCCCTGCCTTTCAGCTTTGCCGGGCTGGTGGTGGCATCGCTGTTCTATTCGCTGCCCTTCGTGGTGCAGCCCATCCAGAACGCCTTCGGTGCAGTCGACCGGCGCCTGCTCGAGGCGGCCGCTGCAGCGGGCTCCGGTCCCCGGCTTCGCTTCTTCACCATCGCGCTGCCGCTGGCCCGCCCTGGCTTCGTCACGGCGGCCATGCTGGGCTTCACCCACACGGTGGGCGAGTTCGGCGTGGCGCTGATGGTGGGCGGCAACATCCCCGGCGAAACGCGCGTGGTCTCGGTGCAGATCTACGGCTATGTCGAGACGCTGGACTACGCCCAGGCGCACGAACTGGCCATCGTGCTGATGGCCTTCTCGTTCGTGACGCTGTTCATCCTCTATGCGGGCAACCGCCGCGTCACGCCGCTGAATACGTGACGGCCGACTCTCCGGCGCAGGCGACCGGGACTGTCCGCTGCCTGGGCGATGTCGCTCCGCTCATCCTTGGCCCCTACGGGCGCGCCGTACTCTGCCAGGCGACGAACTGCCAGCCGGCGGGCGTCTTCGTCCACACGCTGGTGAAGCGCACGCGGAAACGCCTGCTCACGCCGGCAGTTTCGTAATCGCTGTCCAGCGCCCCGGCGACGAATGCGGTGTCGCCCAGCACGCGCACCTGTTCCTCTGAACGCACGGCGGTGCGGATGCGTCCCGGTCCGCGCTGCAGTCCCGCGAGGTAGCTCTGCTTGCTGTCCACCAGCGCGTGGGCGTGGGTGTACACGAGATCTTCGTGCAGCAACGCCGCGAGCGCCGCCAAGTCAGCCGCGAGGATGGCCCCCCAGCGTCGTTCTTCGAGGGCAAGGATTTCCTGTGGGGTGGTCAAGGCCGGCCTCCTTCGTGACGGGTACCCGCGGCGCTGCCGTCGGATGGGCGGGATTGTGCGGCACGGTGCCGTTGATTGCCAGGTGCAATGACGACTCCGCGAAGCATGGGGTAAGGTTGCGTCCGCCCGACGGCCCCCCGCAGCCTCGGGTGCCTGGAATACTTGAGGAGAGCAACGTGTCCGATTCCGCTATGACGATCGAGCAACGGATTGCTCGCCTCGAGGACATCGAGGCCATCCGCACGCTGACCAACAGCTATCACACCGGCATCAATGAGCATGACCTCGCACGCATCTGCTCTCCTTTTGCGGAAGATGCCGTGGTTGTCCTCTCCAACGGGATCAGGATGGAAGGCCTGGCGGCGATACGGGCTGGCTACGAAGAGACCATGAAGGGCCTCAAGATGGTCAAGCAGTACATCCACAGCCATACCGTGGAGGTCGTGGCAGAGAGCGGCACCGGAGCGTCCTACCTGGATGCGCGTTACGTGGTGAAGGGCGACCCCACCAGCTACATCGTCGCGGCGAAACTGCTGTACGAGTACGCGAAGCGCAAGGGGCGCTGGCAGGTGACACGCTACGAGGTCAGGATGTCGTTCAGGGTCCCGTTGACCGTGGGCTGGGCCGGGGACAAGCTGATGTTCTGAGGACAGCCCGCCCCTGTTCCGGGCCGCATGGGCGGGATTGCGCCGGCGCCCCCAGACCGGCAGTCGGCTACGGCCCGGTGCGAGGCGCCTAGTGCTTCGCGTCTTCCTTCAGCCAGGTCTTGGGCAGGTGGTAGAGCGCGTTCATGTCGCGCGTGGCGAGCTGCTTGGGGTCCGAGCCCAGGCGCGCGGTGGCGCGCGGGAACTGCACCGTGATGATTTCGGCGCCCTGGTCGCCCGCGGTGAATGCCGGCGCCGGTTCTCCCGCCTCGACGAGGATGAGCGAGAGCCGCGGATAGTGCCTGCCCTCGTGCACGACATCGCCGGAACACACGATGCAGTACTGGCCGCCGGCATCCGACGCGATGCCCTTGCCCGTGGCATTGGCGCCAAGCCGGATGCCGGCGACCGTGATGCCGTCCGGCTCGGGCGCG
>VGIE01000190.1 GCA_016867955.1 Betaproteobacteria bacterium | reverse complement strand
AGGATCGCCACGATGTGCGCCCAGCGCAGTGCCACGACGAACCAGTCGAGAAGGGCCTGCGCCATGGCTAGGTGCCCGCCGCCGGAACCACGCGGCAAAGGAGCCCCTTCAGCGGGCTGCCCCCGAACGCGAGGTCGCAGATGTCTGGATCGTCATCGGTGAGCACGTTGACGCACACGTCGAAGAGGCCGTGGTCGGGCCCCGGCTGCTCCGGCAGCCACCAGCCGTGCGGCACCATGACCACGCCCGGGTGCATGCGCTCGTGCGTATGCACCTTCAGGCGCAGGCGGCCGCGCACTGTCTCGACCCATGCGAACTCCCCGGCGTCGATGCCCAGCCGTTGCGCCGTCTTCCGGTGCATCTCCAGCAGCGGCTCGGGGGCGAGATGGCGCAGCGAGGGCAGCTGACGGCCCTGCGAGTGGTAGTACATCGCCTGCTTCGCGCCGGTAATGAGGATCAGCGGATATTCCCTGTGCCGCTCCGGCATGGTGAGGGGGCTCTCCACCGGCTCGACGTGCGAGGGTAGCGGGTCGTAGCCCCAGTCCTTCATAACGGTCGAGTAGATCTCGAACTTGCCGGTCGGCGTGCCGAATCCCGATTTCTCGTACTTGCGGTACTCGATGGGGATCTCGACGTAGTCGCGCGCCCTGAGCTCCTCCCAAGTGATGCCCATGGGCCACAGGGACTCGTCCGCGAGCGACTCGAGCGACGGGAAATACTCGCCGTAGCCGAGCTTCTGCCCAAGCCCGATGATGAATTCCCAATCCGACTTGCGCTCCGCGACCGACGTGACCTTGCGAGACACCGTGTCCATGAACATGGCGTGCGGCCCCTTGATGTGCAGGTGAAGCCGGGGCTCGTCGCGCTCGAGGTTTGCCGCCGCCGGAAGCACCACATCGGCGTACTCCGCCGTGGGCGTCATGAAGATGTCGTGCACTACCAGCAGATCGAGCTTGTTCAGCGCTTCTAGGACGCGCGCCGTATTGGGATAGGTGGTGGCGAGGTTGCTGCCGACGACGACCATTCCCCTGACCGGGTACGGCTCGCCGGAAATGATGGTGCGGAAAAGGCTCGGCGGGTGCGCGAAGCCGGCCCGGTTGAGCGCCTTGAACCGCTTGCCACCGATCCGCTTGGCATCCTGCTCCGGCGACAGCTTGTCCTTGAGGTCCGGATACGCGAGCGGCGGCGCCGGATAGAACACGTTGCCGCCCGGCACGTCGAGGTTGCCAGTGATGCCCATGAGGATGAGCGCGGCGCGAAGCGACTGGAACGAGTTCCGCCCCACGTGCTCGAGCCCGTTGCCCCAGACGATGCACCCGGGCCGCGTCGTCGCATACAGCCGTGCGGCGCGCGCGATCTGTTCTGGATCGCACCACGTGAGGTCTGCGACCTTTGGCAGGGGGTAGTCGCGCGCGCGCGCGCGCAGCTCCTCGAAGCCGTGGCAGTGCTTCTCGACGAACGCCTTGTCGTAGAGCTCTTCCTCGATGATGAGGTTGATCCACCCGAGTGCCATGGCCGCGTCGCTGCCCGGTCGCACGGGAAGCCACAGATCGACCTCGCCGGCCGACGACGGCTTGCGCGGGTCGACCAGGATATGCGCCGGGCGCTGGCGCAGGGCCTCGGTAAACGGGGCAAAGCCGATCAGGCCGTGATCGTTGCTGGTGCGCTTCTGGGAGCCCCATTCCACCACGCAGCGCGGAGCGGAGAAGAAGTCCGGAACCGCCACCGTGTCCCAGGTCTTGCCACCGAATTTGCCGGTGGCGGTGGCGCTGCATACGGCGACGCGCGTCGCGTAGCACACGTAGCTGATGGAGGCCAGATTCGGCGTGCCGAAAAGATTGGTGAGCCTCGCGATGATGTGCTGGTTGTTCATGCCCACGCCGCGCGCGAACGCCACCGACTCGGCGCCGTATTGGGCCTTCAGGCCCTGCATTTTTTCCGCGATGTGCGCGAGCGCCTCGTCCCACGTCGCGCGCCGCCAGCGCCCTTCGCCGCGCTTGCCCGCTCGCAGCAGCGGGTAATTCAGGCGATCGGGATGGTAGAGCTGCTCGAGCGAAGCGATGCCGGCTTTGGAGCACAGCTTGCCGCGGTTAATGGGATTGTCGGGGTCGCCGACGACCTCCTCGACCCGGCCATTGCGAGTGCGCACCACCGTGCCGCAACCGCCGTGGCAGTTGCGACAAACAACCTTCTGCTCGCGTACCTCGGCTTCCAGGGCTGTCGAACGCCGCGTTATTTGCCCTTGACGACCTCGAGCGCGGCGAGCGCCACCTGGCTGTCGCCGTCGGCCAATCCGGCCGCGCCGACGCCCGAGACACCGATGCCGCCGATCACCTTGCCGCCGACTATGATGGGATAGCCGCCTTCCAGCGGAATCGCCGCCTCCTGGCGCAGATGCCAGAAGGTGTTGAATTTCCCCGCGGCGAGGTCGTCGTGGAAGATCCCCGTCGAGCGCCGGAAGGCCGTCGCGCCATACGCCTTCGCCAGCGTCAGTTCCACGCTGCCAAACTGCCCGTTGCTCATGCGATGCAGCAGCACCGGGTGGCCGCCGTCGTCGCAGATGCAGATGGTCGCGTTCCAGCCCATCTTGGTCGCGAAAACCTCGCCGGCCTCGGCGATTTGCTTGGCAAGCTCAAGCGAGATGCGCTCGCCATAGGGGTTCTGGTGCGGTACCGGTTTGGTTGCCATGGGCTCCTCTTCTTTAGGTCGTCGCTTCAGGGGTCTCCACGATAGTCCAGGGGCGTAGCCTTGTACAGCCGCGGCTATGCATAAACCGCATGATTGCGGTGCATAGCGCCTTAGGGGATGTCGATGCGGTGGCCCCCGGAGATCAGCCCGGCTTCGTTGACCTTCATCACCTGCAGGGTGAACTCGAGCGAGCCTTTCTGCGCCGGCCGGCTGGCGAGGACGCACTCACAGAAGTAGCGCATCTCGTCGTAGATCCCCTGGGTGAAGAGCGCCTTGTTCTCCAGCGTGCCTTCCCGGTTCTGCGGCTCCCACACCACGGCACCGTAATCAAGGCCTTCCGGAAGGTACGTCGTGTTCCGGCCGTACTGGAAGGGGATGCCGCGGTGGAAAGAGACGCGCAGTCCATTTTCGATCACGACATGGCTCTTGTCGCCGAAGAAGCTGTAGCGCTCGACGGGCTGCCCGCGGTTCTCCACCTCGGCGAGGTGCCAGTTGCCGATCACGCCGTTCCTGAACTCGAGTACACACACCCCGCCGCCATGCCGGCCGCGGTGGACCGTCACCGCGGCCACGGGGCCTGCGACCGCTATCAGCAGCGAAAGCGGATGACAGCCGTTGCGCAGCCAATTCACATACTGCCCCTCGCGCAGGACGGCCTCGCCGTCCTCGGGGATCGTCATCGGATACTCAGCGAGCATGCTGCGCAGCGGCGCATCAGGCTGGCGCGAGAAGATCTCGATCGCCTTCTGCGTGGCCGGCATAAACGCCTTCTTGAAACCGACCAGGGCGACGCGATCTTTGCGCCTGCGGATCATCTCCACCACCTCGGCAGCGCGCCGGGCGGGGGGCTTTTCCATCCAGACGTGCAGGCCCGCGTCGAACGCCTGGCAGGCGAGCTGCGGGTGATGCAGCGGCGATACGCAGATGAACACCGCGTCGAGGCACTCGCTCCGGTACATGTCGGCCGCGTCGGCATAGGCGCGCGCGCCGTACTGGCGCGCCGTCGCCTCCGCGAGCACCCGGTTGGTGTCGCATACCGCCCGTAGCGTGACCGGCAGGAAGTTCATCGCCGGTAGCAGGTTGCGGTAGGCGTGCGACCCCGCCCCGACGATGGCTACGTCGAGCCGCCGCTCGAATTCCCGCTGATAGGTCAGTGGACGGGATCCTTAAGGATCTCGGCCGCCTCTTCCGGGTAGTACCTGAGCACCAGGTCGCGCAGCACCGGGCTCCACTTGTTCGCCGTGCGGGCGCGGCTGACGAGCTGGGTCTTCTGGTACGCCCAGTAGTCCTCTTCCTCAGCCGCCGGGACGTGGATGAGCTTGGCTTTAGCGGCTTCGCGGAACACGTTCATCGGCTCGCGCCCCTGCGCCACTAGGGCGGCCTGCTCCTTGAAGATCTGGCGGAACAGTCGGATGCCCTTGTCGGTTTCGCCCAGCAGCTCCTTGGTGCGGTCGAAGATCGGGCCCTGGGAAATCCACGCCACCATGTCTTGCGTGGCATGCGCATCCATGTCATCCCAGTTGACGTTGCCTTCCGCGTCGATCGGCACCGGAATCTTGAAGAACGGAATCTTGTTCTTGTCCTGCGTGACCTTGTCGCCAGGCTTCACCCAGTGGGCGCGGATCAGGAAGTACATGACGTGCGTGTCGTCGATCGGCACGCGGATCTGTAGGTCGTTGACGGCGCGGGTGAAATTCGGAAACACCATCTGCAGCCCGATGCGCCAGTCGGCGTGGTTCTTGCCGCGGTTGCCGTAGGTCGCGCGCCGCGCGATGCCGAGTTCGTTGCGCTCGTAGAGCATCTCGGTGATCCGCCCGCGGTCGCCTTCAGTTTTCTCGCTGAATTCCCCTGGACGCCAGAAGCGCTTTTTCAGCTCCGGGCGCCCCAGGCGCTCGTAGACGTAGTCGGAAAAGATGACGTGCAGCCAGTCGATGTGGTGCTGGTCGACGGTGTTCTCCATGCTCTGGAACCAATTGCACGGCAGAACGGCGTAAGCGAGCTCGTGGTAGACGTTCTCCCAGACCATGAGATCCCACATCGGCAGCTCAGGCGCCGGCTGCGGCCCGAGGTAGGCGAACACCACGCCGCACGCCACTTTTACCGGGTATGCCTTGATCTTCACCTTGTCGCAGTAAGGTCGCGTCTCCGCGGGCTGCTCGAGGCACTGCCCGTTCTCGCCGAAGCGCCAGCCGTGGTACGGGCAGCGCAGACCCTTCTCCTCCGGGATGCCAAGCGCGAGACTCGCCCGCCGGTGCGCGCAAGCGCGGTCGACGAGTCCGAGAGTGCCGCTCCGGTCGCGATACAGGACCAGTGTCTCGCCCAGCAGCTTCACCGGCTTGACCGGGTTCTCGTCCAGCTCGGTGAGAGCGGCGATCGGGTACCAGTAACGGCGCAGCAACTCGCCGCCAGGCGTGCCTGGGCCGACTTCAGTAAACAGCTTTTGCTCTTCGGCAGTGACCATCGGGGTTGCCTCAAAGTATAGTGTACACAGAGTTTTCACTTTCAGTGCATCACCGACCCGCCGTCGACCACTAGGCACTGTCCGGTGACGAAATCGCTCTCCGGCGAGCAAAGATAAACGAGGGTGCCCACGAGATCCTCAGGCGTCGCAGCGCGCTTGATGGCGCGCGAGGCGACATTGCTCTCCATGACCGCGCCGCGGTAATTGGGATTTGCCACGACGTTGTCCGTCATGATCAG
>VGIE01000189.1 GCA_016867955.1 Betaproteobacteria bacterium | reverse complement strand
CATCCGCGCAGCATGCGCCGCAGTACGTTGTCGCGCTTGACGTAGTGATGCCGCAGCGCCGCGCCGGCATGCACCATCACCAGCAGCGTCAGTACCGAAAACAACACGAAGTGCGCGTTCTCGGCATTTCCTGTCAGCACGCGGTCCGGCGCCACGATGGGCGGCAACGGGATCAGCCAGAAAATGCTGAATGGCACATTGGCGGCCGAGTTGATGACCCAGCCATTGATGGGCATGGCGATCAGCAGCACGTAGAACAGCGCATGGCTGATGCGTGCCGCCACGCGCTCGAAGCCGGACATGCCGGCGGGCAGCGCGGGTGTCGGATTGGCGAGGCGCCACAGCAGCCGCAGCACAACCAGCAGCAGGATGACGAAGCCTAGCGACTTGTGCCAGACGAAGAGGTCGAGCTTCAGCGGCGAAAGCCGCCAGCCCGAAGCAGTCAGCCCGAGCGCGACCTGCACCAGCACCAGCAGCGCCACGCTCCAGTGGAGGAAGCGGGCGAGGCTGCCCCAAGCGTCCTTGCTGTTTCGCAACATCGTTACCCTCCTTGCGCTATCCGCGCGCGCTGCCCATCTTCGGGGCGCGCCAGCGGGTGTGCCGCTCACCGCGGATCTGCTCGCCGGTGATGCGGTCGTTGGACACATGCCCCTGGAACAGCAGCGTCTCGCCGCCGGCCTCGAGGCGAAACGACAGGTAACTGGATTTCAGGAACGGCCGCTCGATCGGGACCTCGCAGCCGCGCACGCGCGCGGTGCCGGTGATGTGCTGGTTGCGTTGGGCGATGTCGATCTCGAGGTCGGCGATGCCGCGCACTGTCTGCACGCGCGAGCGCCAGCGCCCAGCCACCTGCGCCGGGACCACCCAGACATAGATGGTGCTCTGCTTCATTGCGCCCACCGGTTTCTCCGGCACCGGGATGGTTTCCTGCGCGTCCGGCTCCCAGTCGCCGATGCCGTAGTCGTGGGAGACGATGCGCGTACCGGGACGCAGTGCGAGGAGGCGCGGCTTGAGTACCGCGTTGTACTCGGGCAGCAGGTACATGGTGACTACCGTGGCCTGCCCGAGGTCGGTCTTGAAGATGTCCTGCTGGTAGAAGGCCGTGCTGTCCGACACGCCCTCGCGCGCGGCATTCTCGGTGGCCAGCCTCACCAGCCGCGGGTCGTAGTCCACGCCGAAGCCCCGTGCGCGCAGCTCCCTGGCGGCGGTGATGATGATGCGCCCGTCGCCCGAGCCCAGGTCGATGAGGAAGTCCCTGGCATTCACGCCGGCCATGCGCAGCATGGTGTCGACGACGATGCGCGGCGAGGGTACGTAGGGCGTCTCCTCGGTGATGCGCGGCTCGCTGTCGCCCCGAACCGGGTACTCCGCCGCCCCGGCCACCGGCACCGGCGCGACTGCCAGCAGCGCCGCCAGCACCAGCGCGACCGGAACCCGGCGCGTCCCGGCGCGTCTCACTGCGGGCGATGGCAGCGGCGGCGACGCCCGGGACGTGGGGAATAACAGCGGTTGGGTCAATTCGGCATCCTCGTGACGACGGGCGACGGCTACCACCGCCCTTGCCCGCCGGGCGCCGCGCCCGCCCGGCTAGTAACCGGCCTTCGCGTAGGGCGTATCGGCGTCGCGCTTGTAGACGAGCAGTCTGCGGCGGTAGGACAGGACCAGCTCGCGCTCGAGATTGTACGCCCGCGTGTCGACGGTCAGGATGCCCTCGTTGGGGCGTGATTTCGATTCCCGCTTATCGACGATGGTGGATTCGGCCTCCACGGTGTCGCCCTCGAACACCGGCTGCGGCAGCTGGATGTCGGTCCAGCCGAGGTTAGCCACCACGCGCCCGAAGGTGCGGGTGGTCATCGCCGTGGCCGCGCTGATCACCCAGGGCTCGCCGATGCGGTAGCGCCCGCCCTGGTGCTCGTCGATCCACGCCGCATCATGGAACTGCGGCGTCCAGTCGAAGGAGCGCCGCGCGCGCTCGATCGCCTCGTCGCGCGTGAAGGTGCGCCGCGGGAAATGCACGAAGGTCTCGCCCGCCTGTGCATCCTCGAAGAACAGGCCGTACTGCTCGAGCAACGCGCCGTCAGGCGTCGCGCGATGGGACGCAAAGCGCTGCTCGGCCGCCGGCTCCGCGGCCGCGACGGCCCCCGGAAAGCGCCCGCGGCGATAGACTTCGATGTCGTAGACGAGGCCGGCCACTTGCGTGCCGTCGGCGCGCTTCACGCCGGTCTTTACCTTGAGCGTGCCGCCGTCCGGGTGTTCTCCCCTATTCACCGCCAGGATCTCGGAGTCCGCGTACAGCGTGTCGCCGCCGAACACCGGCGCGGTCATGGCGATCTCATGGAACACCGGGATGCAGCGCTTGCGGCCGAAGGTCACGGCCGCCATGCCGATGGCGCGCTGCAGGGTAATGGTGCTGACCATGAGCGGCTGCCTCCAGGCCGTCTGCCCGGCGTAGTTGGCGTCGTAGTGCAGCATCGCCGAGTTCATGGTGTCGAGGGCTTCGTCGAGGTTGTCCTGCTGCGTGAGGGTCACGCCCGGCCGGTGCAGGAAACGCTGCCCGGCCTGGAAATCCTCGAAGTCCATGCCATGGCGTTCCTGATAGCGGCCCTCGCCGATGCGATCGAAGTTGTAGAAGCTCATCCCGTCCTCATGCTGGTTAGCGTGCTCATGGTTGGCGAACCAGGTTGACGCCTTGCGCCCGGCAACGCGCGAGGCCCGGGTGCTCTGCCCGCGCGCTTGCCAGCGGACCCTTCATTCGCCCGCGCCCGCCGCCTTCGCAGCCCGCTCCTCCCTGAACGGCACGACGCGGGCGCCGATCGGCGCCAGGCCCTCCTTGCGGCTGCGGAAATCGTAGATCGCCCTGCCTTTCGGGAACAGGCTGCGCGAGTACATCAGCAGCTTGTTGCCCGGCGCGAAATACCAGCGGCCGGTGACCAGTGCCGCCTCGCCAGTCTTTGCCTTGAGCAGCTTCGCCTGTTTCGCGTCCAGGTTGCGCGCATCGAACACCTGGCGCAGTTCGGCCACTTCGGTGCCGTTGGCGCGGGCCACGAATGAGCCCAGCGACCCGCTGCCGCCGTCCATGCTCGCCACCGAGCCGGCATAGGGTTCGGGAATGTAATGTACCGACAGGCACACCGGCAGCCCGCTCGCGTCGATGCGCAGCGAATCGATCACCAGCAGCGACAGCCCCGGCGCGCAGCCGATCTCGGCAGCGAGGTCGGCATCGGCAACCACCGTGCGATGCCTGAGCAGCCGGAAAGTCAGCTTCACCAGCGCCTGAAGGAAGTCCTCGACGGAGTTCGCGGTGTGCACGAAGCGGTTGCGCACCAGCGCCGTCTCGACGCGCGTGCCCACCCCGGCCCGTCGCGACACCAGCCCGCGCACCTCGAGCTCGCGCAGGGCCGCGCGCACGGTGATGCGCGACATGCCGAATTCGCGGCACAGCACCTTCTCGGTCGGCAGCAGCGTCCCGACGGGATAACCACGGGACTCGATGGCGCCCATCAGCTCGCGCGCGAGAACGACGTACTGCGGGCGGTCGCCCTCGCGCCGGGCGCCCGAGCGCCCGGAACGGACAGCGGGTCTGGCCCCGGCGCCGACCCTGGCGCCGATCCCGGAACCCGCCTTGCGGTTGACCTTCGGCCGCGTGGTCACGCGATGCCCTGGCGTCGCAAGGCGGCGAATGCCTCGCCGGTGATGCCGATGCCGGCGAGGATCTCCTCGGTGTGCGCGCCCAGCGCCGGGGCCGGCGTGGATGCCACCGGCGGCTCGCCGGTACGGATCGGGTTGCGCAGCAGCCGCAGCGGGTCGGCGCCCGGCAGCGGGATGCGCTGGATGCGGTCGCCCTCGTTCGCCCAGGGATTGTCGAGCGCCTGCTTCACGTCGAGGATCGGCGAGGCGGGCACGCTGCCGGCGAAATCAACCAGCCACTCGGCGGTGGTCTTCGCCGACAGCGCCTCGTCGAGCAGCTGCGTGATGAGGTCGCGGTTGGCCAGCCGCTCCTTGAAGGTGAGGAAACGCGCATCCTTCGCCAGCTCCGGGCGCCCCACCTTGCCGCACAGGATGCCCCAGAACTTTTCCTTGTTGCACATCAGGTAGATCCAGCCGTCCTGCGTGCGGTAGGTCTGGCAGGGTGTGAGCGAGGGATGCGCCGAGCGAGTCGTTCGCGTCGTGACCGCACCGGCATTGAGGTACCAGTTGCCGATGTAGTTGAGGTTGAACAGCGACAGGTCGAACAGGCTGACATCGAGGTCGCGACCGCGGCCGCTGCGCTCCGCTTCGCGGATGCCGGCCAGCAGGCCGAAGCTCATCGCCAGACCGGTCATGAGGTCGATCATCGACAGGCCGAAGCGCGCCGGTGGCGAATCCGGTTCGCCGGTGAGGTGGAAGTAGCCGGTCTCGGCCTGCATCAGGTAGTCGTAGCCGGGCCACTTCTCGCGCGCATTGCCGCGACCGTAGCCGGTGAGGTGCGAACAGACGATGCGCGGGTTGACGTCAGCCAGGTGACTGTAGGTGATGCCGATCTTCTCCGGCACGTCGCCGCGCAGGTTGCTCGCCACCCCATGTGCGCCGGCGGCCAGCCTGCGGAAGATCTCGCGGCCCTCGGGCCGGGTGATGTCCAGCGTCACGCTCTTCTTGCCGATGTTCAGCCCCTGGAAGAACACGCTGCGCGCGGTCTCGGGCAGTTCCTCGCGGAAATACGGCCCTACGCTGCGCGACATGTCGCCGCCGTCGTTGGGATTCTCGATCTTGATGACCTCGGCGCCGAGGCTCGACAGGAACTGCGTCCCGAACGGCCCGGCGCCGTACTGTTCGACCGCGAGGATGCGCAGGCCCTGGAGTAGCATGATGATGGTTCACCCCGAAATGGCGATGGTCGCGCCGGACTCGGTCCCGCAGCGGGAGGACAGGCACTTTGTCATATCATATAATCACACCGCCGAATTCCAATCAAGAGGGGAAATCATGAACCTGATCAGTGCACCCGTCGCAATGCGCGCTCTGCTCGCGCGCAAGCTTTGCAGCCCGGCGCTTCGCGGCCTTGCCATCGCCCTCGCCGCAGTGCTCGCGGCCGGCAACGCGGCGGCGCAGGCCTGGCCTTCCAAGCCCGTGCGCATCATCGTGCCGTTCCCGCCCGGCAATGCTGGCGACGTCACCGCGCGCACCCTGATCGACCCGCTGTCCAGGCGTCTCGGGCAGCCCATCATCGTCGACAACCGGCCCGGCGCCGCCGGCACCATCGGCATGGAGGCCGTCAAGAACTCGGCATCCGACGGCTACACGTTGCTCATCACCTCGCTGTCGCCGCTGGTCGTCAACCCGGTAGTCATGAAAACGCTGCCCTACGATCCGATCAAGGACTACCAGCCGGTGGCGCGCATCGGCTGGACCGGACA
>VGIE01000188.1 GCA_016867955.1 Betaproteobacteria bacterium | reverse complement strand
CACCGTCCAGCGCCAGCAGCGGCGATTCTCCCTCGGACATGGGCTTGGTCTCCATCCTGTGGGAATTATAGGCGGGGGGGAGGCGCTCAACAAGAATCATTCCTGTCTTGCGCGGGCATGGAAGCCGGCTTGCAACTACAATCGCCTGCATGTCCAATGCCATTGCCGCGAACGCCGGGGCGCGCGAAACGGGCGTCCAGCGCCCGCTGGGCTGGGCCAGCATCCTGATTGCAATCGTGCTGGCGGCGCCCATCGTCGTCGTGGTCGGCCATGTGTTTCTGCCGTCACAGGGGACGTGGAACCATCTTGCGGCGACGGTGCTGCCGGAGTATGTGGGGACCACCGTGATCGTGCTGTTGGGGGTGGCGATCGGCGTCAACGCCATCGGCATCTTCGCCGCGTGGTTCGTGGCCTGGTTCAGGTTCCCGGGGCGCGGCTTCCTCGAATGGGCGCTGATCCTTCCGCTGGCCATGCCTGCCTACGTCATGGCCTATGCCTACACCGATTTCCTGCAGTTCGCCGGGCCAGTGCAGTCGATGCTGCGCGATGTCACCGGCTGGCAGGCGCGCGAGTACTGGTTTCCCGAGGTGCGCTCGACCTCGGGGGCCATCGCGATGTTTTCCTTCGTGCTGTATCCCTATGTCTACCTGATCGCGCGCGCCGCCTTCCTCGAGCAGTCGATGAGCCTGATCGAGGCCGGCCGGCAGATGGGGCGCGGCGTATGGGGCACCTTCTTCTCCGTCGGGCTGCCGCTGGCGCGTCCGGCCGTTGCTGCAGGCACCTCGCTGGCGCTGATGGAGACGCTGGCCGACTTCGGCACCGTGTCCTACTTTGCCGTCAACACCTTCACCGCCGGCATCTACCGGGCCTGGTATTCGATGGGCGACCAGGTGGCGGCGGCGCAGCTCGCGGCGCTGCTGCTGGGCGTCGTTGCCGTGCTGGTCTTCGTCGAGCACTGGAACCGCGGCCGTGCACGATACTACAACGTCGCCTCGCAGCCGATGAGCCGCCCGCATGTGCTCTCAGGGTGGCGCGCCTGGGTGGTGATGGTGCTCTGCGCGATTCCGCCGTTGCTGGGTTTCCTGCTGCCAGCCGGCATCCTCGGCCAGGTGGTGTGGACGGAGACCGAACCGCTGCTCACGACGCGCTTCTACCGGCTGATCGGCAACAGCCTGTTCCTGGCCGGGGTCACCGCAGTCGCGGCGGTGGCGCTGGCGGCGGTGCTGGCCTATTCGGCGCGTGTGGTAAAGCACCGCGAGGTCGCGGTGGCCAACCGCATTGCCGGCCTTGGCTACGCGGTGCCGGGCGCGGTGATCGCCGTGGGTATCCTGGTGCCGGTGACGCGCTTCGACAATCTCGTCGCTCACTGGGCCGAAGCGCAATTCGGCATCAAGCTCGGGCTGCTATTCACCGGCGGCATCGCCGCGCTGGTGTATGCCTACCTGGTGCGTTTCCTCGCCGTCGCGCTGCAGACCGTGGAAGCCGGCCTGACCAAGGTGCGCCCCAGCATGGAGGACGCCGCGCGCGTGCTGGGGCTCACGCCGGCGCAGACGCTGGCGCGCGTGCACGTGCCGATACTGCGCGGCACCCTGCTCACCGCCGGCCTCATGGTGTTTGTCGACGTGATGAAGGAACTGCCGGCAACATTCGCCATGCGCCCCTTCAATTTCGACACGTTGGCCGTGCAGGCCTACAACATGGCCAAGGACGAGCGCCTGCCTGAGGCCGCGGCCGCCTCGCTCGTCATCGTCGCCGTCGGCTCCGTCCCTCTCATCGTGCTGTCGCGCGCCATCGCGCGCACGCGCGGCGGCAGCGGCAGTGGCGGCGGCCAGGCCGCGGCAAAGTAGCAGGCGGTGGCGGGGGCGGTCGTGGGGAGGGGCAGCGCGGCCAGGAGCTGGGACGTGTTCTGCCGGGTCGTCGACAACTACGGCGATGCGGCGGTGTGCTGGCGCCTGGCGCGCGAGCTGGTTGCGCGCGGGGCAGGCGCTGTGCGCCTGTGGATCGATGCGCCCGAAGTCCTGCATTCGCTGTGCCCGGCGGTCGATGTGCAAGCGGCGCGCCAGCAGGTCGAGGGCGTCGAGATACTGCGCTGGGATGATGCGGCGATCGGCACCGCGCCTTGGCGCGGCGCCTCCGCCGACATCGCTGTCGAAGGTTTCGGCTGTGGCCTGCCCGAGACCTATGCCGAGGCCATGGCCGTACGCAGGCCGAAATCGCTTTGGATCACGCTCGAGTATCTGAGCGCCGAGCCCTGGGTCGCCTCGCACCATGGGCTGCCCTCGCCGCATCCGCGCCTGCCGCTCGCGCGCTACTTCTTCTTTCCGGGCTTCGTGGCGGCCAGTGGCGGACTGATCAGGGAAGCCGGGCTGGATGCGCGCCGCGATGCCTTCCTCGCCGACCCGCAGGCGCGCAACCTGTTCTGGCAGGCGCGCGGTTTTGCCGCGCCGGCGCCGGATGCGTTTTCGGTATCGCTGTTCGGCTACGAGAACGCGGGGGTGAATGGACTGCTGAACGCGTGGTCGGTCGGTACCGAGCTGGTTATCGCCGCACTGCCGCCCGGGCGTTTGCGGCCGCAAGTGCTGGCGCATTTTGGGCGGGCTGCCGCCCGCGATGGCGACGCGCTGAAGCGTGGCAGTCTCGAAGTGCGCCTCGTGCCTTTCCTGCCGCAGTCGGATTACGACGAGCTGCTCTGGGCCTGCGACTGGAACTTCGTGCGCGGGGAGGATTCCTTCGTGCGCGCGCAGTGGGCGGCGCGCCCGCTGGTCTGGCACATCTACCCGCAGGCCGGCCAGGCGCACCGGGCGAAGCTCGATGCCTTCCTCGACCATTGGTGTGCCGGGCTGGCGGCGGAACCGGCCGCCGCCCTGCGCCGCCTCTGGCATGCCTGGAATGGGATGGACGCGGCGCTGGGTTGCGAAGACGGTGTGGGCTGCGACGCGGCCTGGGTGGCGCTGGCGCCGCACCGGCCAGCGCTGGCAAGCCATGCCCGAAAATGGAAGAAAGAGCTTGATTTTGCCAGGAATTTGGCCGAAAAACTGGCGCAATTCTGCGCCGATCGGTTAGAATCGTCCGCCGCCTGAATCCCGCGTCTGAACCTGCCCGTTTCGATTCGGTGATTCGGCCTGCCTGCATTCATCCGGTTGCCATTGAATTGGCGTATTGCATCGCAATATGGCGAAGCAACCGCCACGTTCGGCAACGAATACATCAAGGTACCGCGAACATGAAAATCGCCCAGGAAGTCCGCGCAGGAAACGTCATCATGGTCGGCAAGGACGCCCTCGTGGTGCAGAAGGCCGAATTCAGCAAGTCCGGCCGCAATGCATCGGTCGTGAAGATGAAGCTGAGGAATCTACTCACCGGTGCCGGCACCGAGACTGTTTATCGCGCCGACGAGAAGTTCGAGATGGTCAACCTCGACCGCAAGGAGGTGACCTACTCCTACTTTGCCGAACCGTTCTATGTCTTCATGGACGCCGAGTTCAACCAGTACGAGGTCGATGCCGAGAACATGGGCGACGCACTGAACTACCTGGAAGAGGGCATGCCGGCCGAAGTGACGATCTACAACGACCGCCCGATCTCGGTGGACATCCCGCAGGCCGTGGTGCGCGAGATCATCTACACCGAGCCTGCGGTGCGCGGCGACACCTCGGGCAAGGTCATGAAGCCCGCCAAGCTGAGGACCGGCTTCGAGATCCAGGTGCCGCTGTTCTGCGCGACTGGCGACAAGATCGAGATCGACACCCGCACCAACGAGTACCGCTCACGCTCCAAGGGCTGAGCCGGCAGCACCAGCTTGAAGCATTGAGAAGGGCGCCGGCGGTGCCCTTTCTCGTTTGCAGTGCTGAAATCCTGGCCGTACATGCACATTGCCATTGGCAACGGCCAAAACCCGATGTGTCGAGCGCCGCGCATTTTACGGCGCTCCGACTTCGATTCGAGGCCGCGCTCGGTGTCGGGCGGAATCGGCGGTCACCGGCGCGCTTTCCGGCGTGGACGGTGAACCGCCTATTTGAACCCCACCCGGTCGGCAATCCGCTGCGCGGCAGGCTGGTTGTTGCCCAGTTGCGCCACGTTGATCGCATCGGCCTTGAACTCGCCCATCGCGGCAAGCGCCGGATTGCTGATCTTCACGCCGCGCACGGTCGGCCATTCGTTGTTGCCCTCGGCGAAGTAGCGCTGCGCCTCGTCGCCGGCGAGGTACTCGAGGAATTTCACGGCGGCGTCCTTGTGCGGCGCATTTTTCAGCATGCCGCCGCCGGAGATGTTCATGTGCGTGCCGCGGCTGGCCTGGTTCGGGAACACCAGGCCCAGCTTTTCCGCCGCCGCCTTCTCGTTGGGACGCGCGGAGCGCATCAGGCGCGCGATGTAGTAGGTGTTGGCCACGGCGATCTTGCACTCGCCGGCAGCAGCGCCCATGAGCTGGTCGGTGTCGCCGCCCTTGGGCGAGCGGGCGAGGTTGGCGGTGAGTCCCTTGACCCATTCCTCGGTCCTCGCCTCGCCATTGTGGGCAATCAGGCTGGCCATGAGCGACAGGTTGTAGGGGTGCGTCGAGGTACGGATGCAGACGGCGTTTTTCCACTTCGGGTCGGCGAGGTCTTCATAGTTGGCCAGTTCGCCGGCCTTGACTGCCGCCTTGTTGTAGGCGATCACGCGTGCGCGCGCCGAAAAGCCGAACCAGTTGCCCGCCGGGTCGCGATAGGAGGCCGGGATGCGCGCCTCCAGCACGGCCGACTTCACCGGCGCGAAGATGCCAGCCTGGTCGGCACGCCAGATGCGGCCGATGTCCACGGTGATGAACACGTCGGCCGGGCTGTTGGCGCCTTCATTCTTGATGCGCTCGAAGAGCGCGTCCTCGCCGCCCTCGATGCGGTTGATGGCGATGCCGGTCTGCTTGGTGAAGCCGGTGTAGAGCGCCTCGTCGGTTTGGTAGTGGCGCGCGGTGTAGAGATTGAGCACCTTTTGCTGCGCGTAGACACCTGTGCTGGTGCCAGCAATGATGGCCGCCAGCACGAGCGTACTTCCTTTGCTAGGAATCATTAAATCCTGCGTTAATCAGATGGTTAAGATGATAGTATCGAAATTATGATGCGAATGATTCTCAATTACAAGTCAAATGAAACATGTCCCCTTGCCACCGGGAGTAGGCTGGTGCGCACTGACTTGTCGGCGCTTGAACTCGGTCGACGGCGACGCGGCCGCGCAACGCTGCAGCGCTGTCTGCCGGTCGCACTAGAATCGCCCCTTCCCCTCTGAAATCCCCCTGAACGGCCCGTCGCGTCCCGAGTGAACTCCCCCGACTTCTTTCCGTTGCCCATGTCGTCGCGCGCAGGCGCAGCGCGAGGGACGCGGTTCGCCTTCGGTTCGGCGATTGTCGCCATCGTTCTGGCG
>VGIE01000187.1 GCA_016867955.1 Betaproteobacteria bacterium | reverse complement strand
GGGTTCGATGCCATCGGTGTCGGCGACTCGCCATCGTTGTATCCGGAGGTGTATTCGCAGGCGACAGTGGTCGCCCTCCACACCAATCGCGTGATGTTCGGCCCGCGCGTCACCAATCCCATCACGCGTCATCCAACGGTGACCGCCTCGGCCATCGCCACCGTCGACGAGCTCTCCGGCGGGCGCGCCATCCTGGGCATCGGCACGGGCGACAGCGCGGCCTACAACGCCGGCGAACGCTCGGTGACGCTGGAATTCCTGCGCGACTACATCCGCACGCTGCGCGATCTCCTCAGCGACGGCACGGCGATCTATCTCGGCAAGAAGATGGTGTTCAGGAAGCACCGGCGGATGATCCCGGTCTACATGGCAGCGCACGGACCGAGGTCGCTGCAGATGGCCGGCGAACTATGCGAGGGCGTGATCATCGGCAGCGGCGTGGGGCGGCAGCTGGTGCCCGACGCGCTGGCGCATGTCGAGGCCGGCGCGAAGAAGGCGGGCCGCCGCCTGGCCGACATCGACATCTGGTGGCTGATCGGCGCCAGCATCGAACCCACGCTGGGGGCGGCGATCGAAGGCATCAAGACCCACCTGGCGGCGGCAGCCAACGCGACCTTCCGCCTGGGCGTGAAAAACAAGGGCGTTCCCGGCGACATGGAATCGGCGATCCAGAAACTGATTGCAGGATATGACTTTTCGAAGCACGAGCATGTTGACTTCGGCAACAAAAATGTCAGTAATATCGAGGCGCTCGGCCTGACCGACTACCTGGCCGATCGATTCACCGTTGCCGGTTCGCCGGAGCAGTTCGCCGCGCGGGTGAAGGAAATCGGGTCCTGGGGCGCGCCGCAACTGTGGTTTACCATGCCGCGGCCCGACAAGTACGCGTTCATCGACGCCATGCGCGAGCGCGTGATCCCGATGCTGAAACCAAATCGCTGAAGGCCGCCGCAGCCGATCAGCTTGCCAGGCGATTCCGCAGGACCATTCCCGGCAGCGCACCGGTGTGCCGCCCGTTCTCGATCAGCACCTGACCATTGACGACGGTAAAGTGGACGCCAATCGATTTTTGCGTGAGCCTCGCCGCGCCGGTGGGAAAATCGTGGCTTACCTCTGGAGTGTCCGGCCCCACTTTCGCAGCATCGAATATGAAGAGGTCGGCCGCCATGCCCTCTCTCAGCAGGCCGCGATCATGCATGCCCCAGAAGCTTGCGATGTCATAGGTCATTTTCCGGATCGCCATTTCAAACGGCATGATCTGGCGCTGGCGAATCCAGTGACCGAGGAAATAAGTCTGCAGCGAGAAGTCCGATATCTGTGAGGCATGCGCCCCCGCGTCGGAAAACGTCACGACCGTTCTCGGATGCGTCAGGATGTCCAGCATGCCCTGCGGATCGTCCGGCGAGACCGGATGCATGAACATCTGCCTGAGGTCTTGTTCGAGGGACAGTTCCAGTACCACCTCGACCGGATCCTTGCCCCGCTCGCGCGCAACCTGAGCGATCGACAGGCTCTCACCGCCTCCGGGATGAAGAACAAGGATCTCCTCGAACACATCCGGACCCTTGATGCTCGCCTGCGTACGGATGATCGGCCCCGTCTCGGGTGAGTCGTACGCCGCCTTCACCAGGCGCTTGCGGTAGCTTTCGTCGCGAATCGCCTCGAGCTGCCGTTCCAATGGCAGGCGCCTCAAGTCCTTCCACACGGGATGCCGGTCCCACGGCAGCTGATTGTGAAATCCCCATACCGTGGTGACGCGCCGGCTATGCGCTTGTGCCACGACCCGGCCTCCAGCGGCGGCGGCCTCTTCGGTCAAACGAAGCCAGGGACGAAAATCCTCCTCAAGAGGAATCGTGTCGTAGACGATCGGCACCCGCGAATTCAACGCCAGTTCCCGCACGCACTGAAACCCGCGCTCGGTGCGATCCCGTGCCATCTGCAGAACGCCGACGTTCAACTCCTCCAATACCCCTGCCATCGCCACCACTTCGCTCCAGTCGCCGATCATGCTGGGGACAGGCTTGCCCTCCGGTGTAACGTGCTGTTTCCCGCGTGACGTCGCGAATCCGAGCGCGCCCGCCTGCAATGCGTCGCGAACCTCGTTGCGCATGCCCTCGATGTCCGCCGGGCTGGCCAGTTCAGAAAACGCCCTGGCACCCATGACATAGGGACGCAACGCGGAATGTCCGATATAGCCGCCGAAATTGATGCCCTTCGGCAGTCGGTCGAGGTTCTGCAGGTACTGGCGATACGAGCCCCAGCGCCAATCGATGCCGGCGAGCATCGCCTCAGACGGGATGGCCTCGACCGTCTCCAGTGCACGGATGAGCCTTTCCCGGTCGTCAGGTCTGCAGGGAGCAATCGAGAAGCCGCAGTTCCCCATGACAACGCTGGTGATACCGTGCCAGCAGGAACTGGTCCCGAGCGGATCCCAGGAGACTTGGGCATCCATGTGCGTATGCGCATCGATCAGCCCCGGCGCCACGACCAGGCCGCCGGCGTCGATCACACGCGCTGCGTCCTCCCGAATGCGGCCAAACGCGGCGATCCTGCCGCCCCGTATCCCAATATCGGAACGAAACGCGGGACCGCCGGTGCCGTCCATCACGGTTCCGTCTCGGACGACAAGGTCGTATGTCATCGGCTGGCTATTGCGGCTTTACGCCGGCCTTCTGGGCAATCTCGGAAAAAATCGCCATCTCTCGCGCAAGGCTCTTGTACGCCTCATCAGGCGTAGAGCCGACGGGGTAGAGTCGGTTCTTGTCCATCCAGCCAACAATATCGGGGGATTGCAGCGCGGCTCTTGCAGCGCCATACAGCTTGTCGATCACCGGCCCGGGCGCGGCACCCGGCGCCACGAGGGCGAACCAGGTGTTCGGGATTTCCGCCTGTCCAAGTTCCTTGAGCGTGGGAACGTCGGGAAAATTCGGGGCTCGACGATCTCCGGTGGTCATCAGCATCCTGACCCTGTTGCCGTCCGACACAGCCATCCCCTCCGTGTAGATGGAGAACTGAATGGATCCCTCCAGCAGCGCCGGACGCGTCTGCGCCGTTCCCCCCTGATACGGAATATTGACGATATCCACGCCGTTTCTCTGCTTGACGGCCTCCATGTACAGGGCGCCCGAGGTCTGCACTCCGGCACTGCCGTAGTTGAGCTTGCCGGGATTGGCTTTCGCGTAGGCGATCATCTCCTGGAAATTCTTCCACGGTGCGTCCGCGCGGGTCCCTATCATCAATACGCCGTCCATCAGCTTCGTGATCGGACGCAGGTCCCTGAGGGGATCGAATCTCAGATCCTTGACGAAGACATGGGCGGTAGCGAGCGGCTGGTTTGCCAGGCCAATCGTGTAGCCGTCCGGCGCCGCCTGCTTCGCCACATACTCGAATGCAAGCAGTCCGCCTGCTCCGGGCTTGTTCTCGGCAATCACGGGCTGGCCCAATGTCTTCGCCATGCTGGCGGCGACGATTCGCGCCACCAGGTCCGGCACCGCGCCGGGCGCGATCGGAACGATGATCCGGATGGGCCTGGACGGATATTCCTGTGCGACCGCGTTCGTCCCGAACCCGCATGCCAGACCGATTCCCGCAACGATAACTACCAGCGCGAACTGCATAGGTTTCCTCTCGGCGCTTGTTCCATGCGTTATGGGTTTCATAGCAGATACGTTATAGCATCAACACCCGCTACACAATCCGAGTGTCAGGGCTGTCCGCCCTGACGGCCTAAGCATAGCCGCTCAATGCGACCCGGCAGACAGCGGCACCGTATCCGTGTCCCTGCCTGAGCAGAGAATCGCACCCGGGTAATTCCCGCAAAACTGCCGAGCGCGGAAGACCTCCTGCCCGTTGACAATGACATTGCCGATTCCAGTCGCTTCGGAATAGATCCGGCCGGCGCCTCCGGGTATGTCGTAGCGGGTATGCACGGTTCCCGGACCGATTGCGCCCGCGTCGAAGACGACGATGTCGGCCCAGTGGCCCTGCTTCAACAGCCCGCGCCCGCGGAGCCCGATCAATCCGGCGGGGACCGATGTCAATTGCCTTACCGCTTCTTCCAGGCTCAGCAATCCGCGCTCCCGCACGCCGATGGACAGCAATTGGGTACAGGAAGCGAATCCTTCGATCATGTCCAGGTGGGCTCCCGCGTCGGATGCCCCGGCGATGATGCGCTCGTCGCGCCAGAGGTCGGCGCGCAGGCGCCAGCTCCGATCATCCTCGGTACGGCTGGGAAGTTCGAACACGGTCTTGAGATCGTCCGCCACGACAATATCCAGTAGCGCGTCGAACACTGCCTTTCCTTGTTCTCGGGCGACGTCGCCGACAGTTCTTCCCCGCAAGAACTCCTGCCCGGGGTTTGGCCGTCTGTGCAATCAGCCATTCAGACCATCGGGTCATGAGCGCCCTGGTGCCCGCTTCCGGCGCACGCGCGCCCGCCTCCAGCCTGGTCCGGACATTCGGGTCCGCCAGGGCGGCTTTTCGCTCCCCTGGGGCAAGCCGCATGGTCTCCGCCCACCCCGGAAGGAAGTCGAGAAAAAACCCACCGTGAAAATTGATCCACAACCGCCCCGGTTTCACGATTGCGAGCGGAACTACTCTCGCACCATGCGCCGCGGCAAAACCCGAGGCGCCGATCTGGCTGCGATAGACCTCCGGCATCTTCCAGCTCGGGATCAGGACATTCCAATTGAGCACGCGCCTCGAGGCCAGCGAAAGATCCGTGACCAGTCTTGCAAACTCATCTGTGAACTCGACGCCAATGTCCGGGGCGATCTCCAAAGAAGTACCCTCAAACTCGCCAGCTACCCGAGCCAACGCCAGGAGCTCTTCCCGCTGGGCATAACGCGATGGCACCGGATTGCCCTCGCCATCGCTGTGGGTCCCTGCAATTGACGTGGAAAAGCCCAACCCGCCTGCGGCCAGCGATCCGCGCAGCAGATCCTGCATCGCGCCGATCTCGCCGGCGGTTGCCGCGTGGCCCACCGCCCGTGCGCCCATGACCGCGCAGCGCAGCGCGGAATGACCGACCATGAATGCCGCATTGATCGCCAGCGTGCCACGTATGGCCTCCAGATAGTCTCCGAATGACTTCCAGTTCCATGGAATACCCAGCCGCAGCCCCTCCAGCGGCATCCCCTCCACGCGAGCCAGCATCCGCATCAGGTAGTCGGCATTGTCGCGGGTGCCATTCAATGGTGCGTTGCTGAAGCCGCAGTTTCCCCCGACAATCGTGGTGACACCATGACAGCTGGAGGGGCTCAGCGTGGGATCCCAGAACACCTGCGCATCGTAATGGGTATGAATATCAATGAATCCCGGCGCCACCACCATTCCGCGGGCATCGATCGTTCGTGCCGCATCGCCCGGAAACGAACCGATCGCCACGATCCTGCCG
>VGIE01000186.1 GCA_016867955.1 Betaproteobacteria bacterium | reverse complement strand
CATGACGCTCATCATCCGCGACCTCGCGCACAGCAACGGCCTGTGCTTCTCGCCCGACGAGAAGATCCTCTATGTCAACGATTACGCGCGCGCCACCATCCGTGCCTGGAACATGAAGGTCGACGGCACCCCCGACCTCGCCACCGACCGCCTGTTCTGCAACATGAAGAACGACACGCGACCCGGAATGCCCGACGGCATGAAATGCGACCTCGAGGGCAATGTCTACTGCGGCGGCTCGGGCGGGCTGTGGATCATCGACCCGGGCGGCCGGCACCTGGGCACCATCGCCCACGGCCAGAGCAAGACCACCAATCTCGCATTCGGCGGCGCGGACTGGATGACGCTGTTCTTCACCACGCACACCCGGCTGGGCGCCGTGCGCACGCGAGTCCCCGGCGTGCCCGTGCCGCGCGGCCTTCTGCCAAGGAACCTGCCATGAAACTGCTCTCCCCCATCCAGCTCGGGCCCATCGAGATCAAGAACCGGGTCGTGTCGACGGCGCACGCCGCCTACACCGACTTCTGGCAGGTGGGCAATCCGGGCGAGCGCTACATGGCCTACCAGGAGCGGCGCGCCGAGGGCGGCACGGGGCTCATCATCATGACGGCGATGCACGTCCACGAGACCAGCCAGATTTCCGGGCACTACGTGTACGAACCGGCGGACCTCGCGCGCAAGATGCAGCAGATGTCTACGCGCGTGCACCGCCACGGCGCGAAGATCGTGCAGCAGCTGTTCCACTACGGCGCGCAGGGCAAGTCCGATCCGCGCGACGACTGGGCGCCGATGTGGAGCTTCTCCGGCACCACCACCCTGCATGGCGAGCCCACGCACGCGATGACCGACGCCGAGATCGAGGAGATCATCGAGGCCTTCGTCGCGGCCGCGGTCGTCTGCGTCGAGAACGGCCTCGACGGCGTGGAACTGCACGGCACGCACGGCTACCTGATCCAGCAGTCGTTCAGCCCCTTCGCCAACAAGCGCACCGACAAGTGGGGCGAGCAGCTGCACTTCGCCCGGACGCTGGCTGCGCGCGTGCGCAAGGCCATCGGCCGCGACAAGCTCATGGGCTTTCGCATCTCCTCGGACGACTTCATCAAGCCCGACGACGGCGGTCTCGGGCACGAGCGCCTCTGCCAGGTTGCCGCAGGCCTGATCGACACCGGCCTCTTCGACTACCTCAACCACTCCGAGGGCATCGGCGGCGCGCACTATGCCCGCGCCATCGGCTCCTACCGCCACAAGTTCGGCGAGTGGCTGCCGCTGACGCGTGGCCTACGCGAAGCCATCAAGGCCGCCGTGCCGATGATCGGCGTGGGCAAGATCCCGACCCCGGACCTGGCCGAGCGCGCCCTCGAGGCGGGCGACTGCGACCTGGTCGGCATGACGCGCGCGCAGATCGCCGATCCGGACGTGGTGAAGAAGCTCGAGACCGGCCAAGCCCACCGCATCCGCTTCTGCACCGGCTCCAACCAAGGCTGCTTCGACCGCGCGCGCTTCCCCCTCGCGTGCTTCCACAACCCCGAAGTCGGCGAAGAGAACCGCTTCCGGGAACTCGCGAAAATCCCGGTCACACCGAAGAAGGTACTGGTCGTGGGCGGCGGACCAGCCGGCCTGAAGGCGGCCGAGATCGCGGCGCGGCGCGGCCATGCCGTGACGCTCGCCGAGTCGGGCGACAAGCTGGGCGGCCGACTCAACCTCGTCGCCGTTATGGGCGACCCGGCCAACCTGCTGACGTCCATCAACTGGCTGGAACAGGAGCTGGCCTTGCTGAGGGTCGACATCCGCCGGCAGACGACGGTCGACGAGGCCTTCGTGCGCGCCTTTGCGCCCGAAGCCATCATCATGGCCACCGGCGCGGTCTCGACCCGGGAGATTACGGCAGCGGCCGACGACTCGATCCCGGTGATCTCGGGCGACGAGGCGGCGCGCGGCGAATTCAACGGGCAGAAGTTCGACCTCGCCAACACGCGCGCGCTGGTCATCGACGTGCGCGCCAACTACGAGACGGCGCTGGTCATCGATTCGCTGGCACGGCGCGGCAGCAAGGTCACGGTGGTGACGCCGCACCTGCATTTCGGCGTCAACGTCGGCCCGAGCCACCTCGTCGACTACCTCGGCAGCCTGCCCAAGATGGGCGTGGAGGTCCTGCCTACCACCGTGCTGGCGAAGATCGCCGGCGGCCAGGGACATCTCCGGAACAGCCTGACGCAGGCGGAGACGTTTGCAGCCTTCGACTTCGTCGTCGCCGGCAGCAGCCCGCAGCCGCGCCACGAACTGTTCGACGCGCTCTCGAAGCTCGCGCCGACACGCACCGCCGGCGACATGGTGGCCCCGCGCTCGGCGCTGGAGGCCTTTCGCGAAGGCGATCGATGCGGACGCACCGTCTAGGCTGGCGTCAGGCAGGAAGGAAACCGCACCCGGATACCGGATCGGGGGCGGGCGTCAGTACTTGACGGCACTCCCAGGCCGCACGTCCGGCCGCGACAACACTTCCTCTGCGCGCTCAACCAGGCGCGGTGACCGGCAGCGCTCGCGAAGCCACCCGTTCGCCGGGAAGCACCCAACATGCGCATCACCTTGAACGTCCTCTCGCCCGGAAGGCAGGACAAATGGGGGCAGCCTGAACCGGCTGACCCGTCATCTCCAGCCAGTCTTCAGTTCGACTGAAGGCGAAGCTCCTTGACGATGCCGGCCCAGCGCTCGCTTTCAGAGCGAATCTGCTTGTCAAATGCCGCGCCCTTGACGACGGAGATCAGACCACCGACCTTCTCGATGCGGTCTCGAACGCTAGGCGACGCCAGCGCCTTGTCGATTTCGGTGTTGAGGCGACCGATGACCTCCGTTGGCGTTCCCGCAGGTCCCGCGAGGCCGTACCACACGGTCGCCTCGTGTCCGGGCCGACCCAGAGCCTCTGCCAGCGTCGGCACTTCGGGAAGCGAGGTCACGCGAGTGAGCGACCCGACCGCCAATGCGCGCAAGGCTCCTGACTGGATCTGTCCCTGTGACAGCGGAAGGCTTGCCATGGCGAATTCAACCTGACCACCGATGGTATCGGTCAATCCCTGTCCGAAGGACTTGTAAGGTATGTCACGCATTTCAACGCCGGCAACCCTGTTGATCAGCTCCACTTCCAGGTGGCTCGGCGATCCCTTGCCGCCAGTAGCGTAATTGACGTTGCGGGGATTCTTGCGCGCAGCCCCGATAAGGTCGGCCAGTGTCTTGTAGGGGCTCTTTGCCCCCGTCACGACCACCAGGGGAATGATGCTGATCCGCACAATCGCGGAAAAGTCCCTTGACGGATCGAATGGCAGTTCACGCGCCAGATAGGGAGCCACGGTCATCGGTGTGGCTGCCGATAGCAGCGTGTAGCCGTCAGGCGGCGCTTTCGCCACCGCAGCAGCGCCGATAACACCCCCGGCACCCTCACGCAATTCCGCAAGGACTGGCACCCCCATCTGCGCAGAAAGCGCTTCACCGATGACCCGCGCCACAACATCGGAGCCAGACCCTCCGGCAAACGGCACGATGATCCTGATCGGTTTCGAGGGGTATCCTGACTGTGCCAGTACTGGCGAGCCAACGGCAGAAAAAACGGCGAGGCAAGACAGCATTGCCACAGCCCTTAACCCGGACGAGCGCTTGAACATCGATTGTCCCCCCTCAGCGTAGCACCGCAATATGCGAAAGTGGCCTCGAGCCCGGTCATTCCCGGCCCAGCGGCTCCTCGACTCCCAGCTACCGACGTCTACTTCTCCAGCTTCTTGAAGAATTTGTCTGCCACGCGGCCCGCGTCGAGCGCCGCCGGTGCACCGCAAACCACTGCTACGTGTTGCAGCGCCTCCAGGATCTCTCCCTTGGTCGCCCCATTGTTCAGCGCCCCAGCCAGGTGCACGTACAGCTGTTCCGGTCGATTGAGCGCCGTGAGCATCACGATCATCAACAGACTGCGCGTCTTCAAGTCGAGGTGCCTGCCCGTCCAGACATCCCCCCAGCCATACTGGATGACCAGCTCGTGAAGTGGCGCAGAGAAACTGCGCGACTTGAGAGACCTGGCCGCGTAATCGGTCCCGAGCACCTTGCTTCGCATCTTGTAACCGCGTTCCAGCGTCTTCTTGTCCATGCCGCCTGCTCCCGGGTTCAGGTGTATTGATGGTCCATTCTTGCGCGAGCCCTAGAAGGGAACGCTGCCTTTGGCTGTGGCGCGATGCAGGTATCTTCGCTGACGCGGCCAATGGTAGCCACCGGTCGCATGATGCTGCGTCATGCAGTTGTCCCAGATAATGACGTCGCCAACCTGCCACTTGTGGTGATAGATCTCGTCCTTCGGCGTGCAATGTGCGCACAGTGCACGCAGCAGCGCCTCCGAGTCCGTTTCATCCATGCCGACGAACCCCGCGGTCAGTCCCTCATTGACGTAAAGGCATTTGCGGCCTGTTACCGGATGCGTTCGAATCACCGGGTGGATGGCGTCCAGCGCAGCCTTGCGCTGCTCTTCGGTGAGCTTGTCGCGTTTTCCGCCCCCTTCCTCGGGAGCCCGCTCGTATACCTTCCTGTACGGATGCGCAAAGCTGTGGATCGCGCGCATGTCCTTCAGGCGCGCCTTCATCGCGTCACTCAGCCGGTCATAGGCCGTGTCGGTGCGGACAAACAAAGTGTCTCCAAGCGGCCTGCCATCTTCGGTCGGAATCTCGATGGCGTGCAATACGGAGCATCGTGCAGGTTCCGGGCGATAGGTCGAATCGGAATGCCAAAACTGCCCCGCGTCGACCAGGCCCACCGGACGCCCGTCTTCCTTGAGCACATTGGACAGAATGATCAATGCCCGGTGGCCAGGCACTGTGTACTGCTCGAGCACCGGGGTTTCCAGCTCCCCGAACAGCCGGGTAAATCGCAGGTGTTCGACGGGATTCAAGTCCTGATTGCGAAAGAAAACGACACCGTATTGATGCAGCGCTCTCTCGATTGCCGCAAACTGGTCTGCAGAAATATCGCCGCTCAACCTGATGCCACATATCTCGGCACCCGCCGGCGCATCCGTCGGCCTGATTTCCATTTTCATGGTCGCCTCGTCGTTTGCTCTGGTTCGGTCTCTCGCGAGAGTATCCATGAAATTATCACCAGGCAAGAATTTCTCGTCACTTGCCGAGGACACGAATCGCGGTGTGACTTCAGTCCCGGTGCTATTCGTTGGCATCCCCTGGCGTCAACAGGAGCCCTTCCACCACCAACCATTCGCGATATTCGGCATGCCGGATCATCGGGTTCGATAAGACTGACACGGGCAGCGATCAGGGCCTGACCGCCGTCCCCGCCCCCGCGGCCAGCGACGCCAGCACCTCGTCGGTGTGCTCGCCAAGCCGCGGCGCATGGTGCCGGATGCGGAACGGGCC
>VGIE01000185.1 GCA_016867955.1 Betaproteobacteria bacterium | reverse complement strand
ATGGTGGTTGGTCAGCACCAGGCCGCGCGCAGCGTCCACGATCACGCCGGAGCCGGCGCTCTGCTGCGGACGCGCCTGCTGGTCGGGGATGTTGAAGAAGCGCCGGAAGTACGGGTCGCGAAGCAGCGGGTTTGATTCTGCCGGGTCGCGCGACAGTACCGAGATGTTCACCACGCCGGCGGTGACCTGCGCCAGCATGGGGGCCAGGGTCGGCAGACCCCTGGAATCCACGGGAATTGGCATGGCGGCCCGGGCGGCCGCGGCCGAGAATGCGACCAGCATCACCAGCGGGACCGGCAGCCAGCGGATTGGAGGCCATTTCAGAATTGCCGAAACGGCCCCTGAAGCAGGGAAGCCTGAGGGGAGTATCCCCTCGATCGTGAAACGCGCCCCCAGGCGAGTCATGAGCATGGATGTCGAAAGCGCACGGCGTGCAGCCTCACCGCAGCCGTTCGAGAATGCTGACGTAATTCGCCACCGCCGCCCCACCCATGTTGAATATGCCGGCAAGCCTGGCGTCCTTCACCTGCACGTCTGCCGCGGTGCCGGTAAGCTGCATCGACTGCAGGATATGCATGGACACGCCGGTGGCGCCAATGGGGTGGCCTTTGGCCTTGAGCCCCCCGGAGGCGTTGACGGGCAGGCGGCCGTCCATCTCGGTCCAGCCCTCGGCGACGATGCGGCCGCCATGGCCGCGCGGGGCGAGGCCCATGGCCTCGTACTCGATCAGTTCGGCGACGGTGAAGCAGTCGTGAGTCTCCACGCAGGACAGGTCCGCCAGCGAAGTGCCGGACTTCTCGAAGGCGCGCTTCCAGCCGATTTCACAGCCTTCGAACCAGGTCATGTCACGCGACTTCATGGGCTTGATGTCGTTGACCTGCTCGGCGGCGCGGAAGGCAATGGCCTTCTTCAGGGTCCTGGCGATGTCGCGATCCGCCAGCACCAGCGCTGCCGCACCGTCGGACACCGCCGAACAGTCGCTGCGCTTCAACGGCGCGGCCACCATGGGGTTCTTGTCGGATTCGGTGCGACAGAACTCGTAACCGAGGTCGCGGCGGAACTGGGCGAGCGGGTTCTTCGCGCCGTTCCTGTGGTTCTTAGCGGCAATGCGTGCCAGCGCATCGGACTGGTCGCCATAGCGGTCGAAGTACTGCTGCGCGATCTGGCCGAACACCCCGGCAAAGCCGCCCTTCACGTTGGCCTCGTCCTTCATGTACGAGGCGCTGATCAGCGATTCCGACACATCGTCGGTCTTCAAATGCGTCATTTTCTCCGCGCCCACTACCAGCACGATGCGGGCGTGCTTGGCGTCGATGGCCTTCAGACCCTGGAAGATCGCGGCGGTCCCGGATGCGCAGGCGTTCTCCACCCGCGTTGCCGGCTTGTAGCGCAGTTCGGGCACGCCCTGCATGGGATAGGAAGACAGGAAGTTCTCGCGGATCAGCCCGGCGCCAAAATGGCCGAAGTACACCTCGTCGACGTCGCCGGGCGCGATGCCGGCGTCGGCGATGGCATCCTGCGCCACGCGCGCGATCAGCGTTTCGATGCCAACCGCGTCCTGCTTGCCGAACGGAGTGTGGGCCCAGCCCACGATGCATGCGTCGTTCATGTCGGTCTCCTGTTGGTTGCTGTTGTCCTGGTCAATGCGCTTCATTTATACGCCAGATTGGCGCGCCTGATTGCAGCCGCCTATTTCCTGCCGCTCTTGGCACTGCGCTCCTGGCCCAGCGCGTTGACGAAACGATCAAGGCCCACCAGTTCGCGCGCCCGCGCGGCCTCTTCGCGCAGCGCGGCGCCGACGTGCCGGGGTATCGCCTCGCGGATGGCGGCCTTGAGTTCGAGGAAGCCGGTGCGGCCCTCGAGCCCCAGCGCGGCCAGCGCCCCGTCGCCGGGGGCGATGACCTGCGCGAGGCCGAGGCGAACCGCTTCGAGCGCGGGCACGCGCCGCGCGGAGCCCATCAGCCAGGCGGCGGTGGCCGGCCCCGCGGCGAGCGTGATCCATACCGTGGTGATGTTGAGCCCGTAGCCCGAGGACGGGAACTGCAGGAACGCGTCGGAAGCCATGGTGCGCATGTCGCAGCTCATGGCCAGGTGCGCGCCGCCGCCAATGGCATAGCCGTCGAGCACCGCAACGCTGAGCGCCGGGTGGTCCCAGATCTCGAGGCAGGCCTCGGAGAATGCCGTCAGGGACTCACGCCGCCCCTCCGGCGGCAGCGCCACCATCTCGGGCGAATTGACGCCGCCGCAGAAGGCCCGCCCCCCGGCGCCGCGAAGCACAATGAGCTCGACATCCTTGCCCAGGCCGGCCAGCGCGCGACGCAGGTCGGCCACGCCGGCCCGGCTGAGCGAGTTGCCGCGCGCCGGCTCGTCGAGCGTAATGCGGGCAACGCGGCCGTGCCGTTCAGAGTTGATCATCGATGTCATGCGAGTCGCCCTTTCATGGCATTTGCATATCGCTGCTTCGCCCCGACGCGAAGCTCGGCCTTGCGGATCTTACCCGACGGCGTCTTGGGCAGCCCGCCGGACAGCCATACGTCACGCGGCATGGCAAAGCGCGGCAGGCGCTGCTGGCACCAGGCGCGGATCTCCGCCTCGCCGACGCCCAGGGCCTCGTCGCGCAGCACGACGAAGATCGCAATCTCGTCATCGCCGCCCTCCTCCGCCTTGATGGCGACGGCCGCGCATTCCATGACGGCCGGGTGATCCAGCACGGTCTGCTCAAGCTCATAGGAACTCACGTACTCGCCGCGCCGGCGAATGGTGTCCTTCAGGCGATCGACGAAGTAGTACCAGCCATCCTTGTCGCGGCGCACGCCGTCACCGGTATGGAACCACAGGTTGCGATAAGCCTCGGCGGTGCGCTCCGGCATGCCGTAGTAGCCCGAATTGATGGTCCACATCGACTTCGGCCTCACCAGCAGCTCGCCCACCTGCCCGTCCGGCACGTCCTCGTCCGTTTCCGAGTCGACGATGCGCACCTCGAACCACTGTTCGACGAGGCGGCCGCAGGCGCCGGGCGGATATTTTTCGCCATAGGGCGTCATCATCGGCATCGACACTTCGGTCATGCCATAGGCCTCGACGAAGGTGTCGAAGCCGAACCGCTGCTTGAACTGCTCGCCGAATCCCGGGGTGGGGATGGCAAAGATGCAGCGCAGGTCATTGTCGGCGTCATCGGGCTGCGGCGGCTGCTTCCAGATGAAGTCGAACATCACCCCCATCAGGTTGGTGATCGTCACCTTCGAATCGCGGATCCAGCTCGCCCAGGCGGTGGCGCTGTACTTCTCGCGCAGCACGAAGCGCGCGCCGACGATCAGCGCCGGGTACATGGCGAGGAACTGGGCATTGCCGTGGAACAGCGGGTTGCAGGCCATGTAGGTGTCGCGATCGCCCAGGCGGGTGAGTTCGACCAGTTCCTGGGCGAACAGTGCCATCTGCGCATGCGACATGATCACGCCCTTGGCGGGCCCCGTCGTGCCGGAAGTGAAGAAGATCGCCGCGGGGTCGTGCACGCGGACCACCGGCAGCGGGGTGGCCTGACCGGCACTGCGAGCGCTCCCGTCCATCAGGCCGGCAAAGCGCTCTGCCGACCAGCCGGCCGCGCGCAACGCGTCGATCGCCGCGTCGGTCGCGGCACCGTCGCCCATGACGTAGAAACGGCGGATCGACGCGCATTCCTTCCTCGCCTCGAGGAAATGCGCGGCGAACTCGGGTTCGATGGCACAGATGCTCGGGCTGACGGTGCGCACCTGGTGCTCGAAGAAGCTGCCGCGAAGCTGAGTGCTGAGCGGCACCTCGATCATCCCCGCGAAGGCGGCCGCCAGCCACGAGAACACGAACTCCGGCCGGTTCGCGGCCATGATGAGCAGGCGAGCTCCGGGCGCGGCACCCGTCGAGAGGACAGTGCCTGCCGCCCGCGTGGCCAGGCGCAGGGTTTCGGCATATGTCCACTTCTCCCCGGTCAGCGGGAAGTCGAGGAACACCCGTGTGCCGTGGGATTCCGCCCGCCCCTGCAGGATGAACGGCAGGGCCCAGTCCTTCTTCTCGGGGAAAGCCGGGGTGAATGCCGGGTAGGTGTTCCTTGCGCTGGAACTTGACATGGGCGCGAACTGGCCTTCGAAAGAACGGCAACGCGACTGGACAATCGACAGCAGGCGATCTTCGCGCCGATTATAGACGCCGCACCTGCGCCAGTCCCGGGGCCGCGCGAATCAGGCGGGATCGGCGCCCGTCCCCTTGAGCTTGAACTTCTCGATCCGCCCCAGCGCGTTCCTCGGCAGCGCATCGATCAACCGGATGCGCGCCGGCACCATGAACGCCGGCAGTCGCTCGGCACAGATGCGTTGCAGTTCGGCCACGTCGGGCGCCATGCCGGGCCTGGCTTCCACCCACAGCACCACGTCCTCCTCGCCCCAGGCGTCCGCTTCGCCGACCGCCGCGCACTCGAACACCGCGGGATGTCCGGCGAGCGCGGTCTCGACTTCGGCAGCCGAGATGTTCTCGCCCTTCCGGCGAATGAAATCCTTCAGCCTGCCGACCAGGTAGAAGAACCCGTCGACGTCGCGCCGCGCGGCATCGCCGGTGTGGTACCACAGGCCGCGAAAGGCGTGCAGCGTCTCTGCCGGCATGTCCAGGTAGCCGCTCATCATGCCCTCGGGCCGCACCGGCCGCGCCACCAGTTCGCCCATCGCGCTGTCCGGAACGGGTTGCCCTTGCGCATCCACCACCATGCACTCGAAGCCCCGGGCGGGCTTGCCGCAGCAGCCGATGCGACGCTCCTGGTCGATGCGCGGGGCGAGCGGGATCATCTCGGTGCAGCCGTAGTACTGCGAAATGACGCGGATGCCGAAGCGCCGCTCAAAGGCGTCCTCGCCGTCTGGGTGCGGTACGATGCACGCCGAGCGCACCGCGTGCGCGCGCTCCTCGGCATGCACCGGCGAGGCCAGCAGCAGGTTGGCCATGCGGCCGATCAGGGTGAAGCGCGTCGCGCCGGCCTCGCAGACATTCGACCAGAAGCGCGACACGCTGAACTTGCCGTACACCGCCGCCCGCGCCCGCGCCAGCACCGCCAGCAGCACGCTAGCCATCTGCGCATTGTTGTGGAACAGCGGCAGGCAGGTGAACATGATGTCGCTGTCGTCGATCTTGAGGCCTTCGCGATAGGCGTCTGATCTCGCCACGCAGTGCGCCTGCGACAGGATGGCGCCCTTGGCGGGGCCGGTGGTGCCCGACGTGAACATGATCGACATCGGGTCGCCGCCCCGGATGGCCTTGATCGCATCAATGCGCGGCGTCGCATCGGCGCGAACAACGCCGCCATGCGCGCCCCAGCCGTCACGTTCGGCACGCGTTGCGCCGGCCAGCAGGCGCAGCGCACAGCCGTTGGTCAGCGGGTCGAGAGCCGCGGC
>VGIE01000184.1 GCA_016867955.1 Betaproteobacteria bacterium | reverse complement strand
GCGATGTGCCAGGCAGGCCGGCGTTGTACGCGACAACCAAGACCTTCCTCGATGACCTCGGTCTGCGAACCCTGCAGGAATTGCCTGCACTTGACGAAATAGTCCACAACCTTGAAATCGAAACCACACAGGCGACCCAAGCCCAAAGCGAGTCCCTTGCGGGGCAAACCGAAGGCTCCGCCGGCCGCAAAGACGATTCGACCGCGGACGGCGATGCCGGCGCCACAGCCGACAACAAGGGGCCGGAGTCCACGGGCGCAGAAGCGAGTTCTGTCTAAGCCCGCGACGAAGTTTGCTGGCGGATTTCAGGCGGACGCCGCATCCGAGAAGCTCCAAAAACTGCTGGCTCGAGCTGGCCTGGGGTCGCGGCGCGACATGGAGGAGGTCATCGCGGCCGGGCGGGTGACCGTCAATGGTGTGAAGGCCACGATTGGTCAGCGCGTGATACCTAGCGACCGGGTGCTGCTCGACGGCAACCCGGTGCGTGTCCACGCCAACTCCGTCGCGCCGACGGTGCTGCTGTACCACAAGCCCGCCGGTGAAATGGTAACGATGAACGACCCAGAAGGGCGTCCGACCGTGTTTGACCGCCTACCACGCTTGCGTGGCAGGCGCTGGCTCGCGGTCGGGCGCTTGGATTTCAACACCGGCGGCGTGCTGCTGATGACCGACTCCGGCGACCTCGCCAACCGGCTCATGCATCCCCGGTTCGGACTAGAGCGCGAGTATGCCGTGCGGGTCATGGGCGAGGTTGCTCCGGCGCAGCTGGAGAGCTTGCGTCGGGGGGTGGTGTTGGAGGATGGCCTTGCACGCTTCAATGCCATTCGGTTCGAGGGGGGGGATGGCGCCAACCGCTGGTATCGCGTGACGCTCGCCGAGGGGCGAAACCGGGAGGTGCGCCGCTTGTTCGAGGCGGTCGGGCTGATGGTCAGCCGCCTGACCCGCATACGTTTCGGCCCGATTGTCCTGCCGCCGAGGCTGCCCCGCGGGCGCTGGATTGAGCTGGAGCCCGGTGAAGTCAGGTCGTTGATGGCTGCCGCCAGCGGCCCTTGAGTCCCGGTTCAGGGTCGAAAATGCATACTTCTCGTTGTTTCCGCACATTTTTCTTGCTATAATTTCCTTTCGTAGCCAGGTATCAACACTGTCGGTGCCGGGGTACAGAAAAACCGAATGGGCTGGACCAGCCCATTTTTTATTTGTGTCACGGGAATTCGAATTCTGGCTGCTTCGATGAATGCGCTGGAAACACTGCTGGAGGACACGTTGCGCGGCATGGGTTACGAGCTTTCTGACATAGAAATATCCAATCGGAACAGGATATTGCGTATTTTTATTGAGAAGTCGCTTGAAGGTCACGAGACGGGAATTACGCTTGACGACTGCACCCGGGTAAGCCGGCAGTTGCAGCGCGTCTTGCCGGTTGAAGGTGTTGATTTCGACAGGCTTGAAGTGTCGTCGCCAGGTCTGGATCGCAAGCTCAAGAAGGCCGCAGATTTCCAGCGGTTTGCCGGCCAGGAAGTTGAAGTCCAGCTGCGGGTGCTGGTGAACGGGCGCAGGCGCGTGACTGGCGTGTTGCGCGGTATTGATGGCGAACAGGTGGCGCTCGATTCGGAGGGGGGACAGTTCGTGTTCGAACTTCCCAATCTGAAACGGGCGCGGTTGGTGCCCAAGATTTAGGGAACAGGGGTTTGCAAGTGAGCCGAGAATTGTTGTTGCTGGTTGATGCTCTGGCGCGCGAGAAGAATGTCCACAAGGAGACGGTCTTCGGTGCGCTGGAAATGGCAATTGCTTCCGCCACCAAGAAGCGCTTCAGCGATGATGTTGACGTGCGGGTGGCCATTGACCGTGATACGGGCGATTTCGAGTCCTTCCGCCGCTGGCAGGTTGTAGCAGATGACGCCGTGGAATCCCCAATGAGTCAAATTGCGCTGTCGGAGGCTCAGAAACAGCACGGCGAGGATATTGCGATCGAGGACTTCATCGAGGAGCAACTCGAGGCGATCGAGTTCGGGCGGATTGGCGCGCAGGCTGCCAAGCAGGTGATATTGCAGCGCATTCGCGACGCCGAGCGCGAACAGCTGCTGCAGGACTTTTTGGCTCGCAACGAAAAACTGGTTACCGGGACGATCAAGCGCATCGAGCGCGGCAGCGCCATTGTCGAGGCAGGACGTGTCGAGGCCATCCTGCCGCGTGATCAGATGATCCTGAAGGAGAATCTAAGGGTAGGCGACCGTGTGCGAGCGTATCTGCTTCGCGTGGAGCGGGCGCTTCGCGGGCCGCAGCTGGTGCTCTCGCGGACGGCGCCCCAGTTCATCGCAGAACTGTTCCGCCTCGAGGTGCCGGAAATAGAAGAAGGCCTACTCGAAATCAAGTCGGCGGCGCGTGATCCCGGCATCAGGGCGAAGATTGCAGTGCACACGAACGACAAGCGCATCGATCCGATCGGAACCTGCGTGGGCATGCGTGGATCCCGGGTGCAGGCGGTGACGCAAGAACTTGGCGGTGAGCGGGTTGACATCGTTCTGTGGTCCGCTGATCCCGCCCAGTTCGTCATCGGCGCTTTGGCGCCGGCGGAGGTAACCAGTATCCTGGTCGACGAGGACAAGCACAGCATGGATGTGGTGGTGGACGAGGAGAATCTCGCCATTGCCATAGGGCGCAGCGGTCAGAACGTGCGGCTCGCATCGGAACTCACCGGCTGGACGATCAACCTGATGACCGAGGCGGAGTCACAAGAGAAGTCCCGGACGGAGTCTGAAGCGACTCGCGGGCTCTTCATGGAGAAGCTAGACGTCGATGAGGAAGTCGCAGATATTCTCATCCAGGAAGGGTTTTCCACGCTCGAGGAAGTGGCCTACGTTCCGATCAATGAAATGCTCGAGATCAGCGCGCTCGATGAAACGACCGTAAATGAATTGCGTAGCCGCGCACGCGACGCCCTGATTGTTCAGGCGATCAAGAGCGAGGAGCAGGCCGAGGGCGTTGATCCGGAATTGCGCAGTCTCGAGGGGATGGACAGCGAGCTTGCCGTCAAGCTGGCGAATGCTGGCATAAAGACGCGCGACGATCTGGGCGACCTCGCCGTTGATGATCTGCTCGAAATAACCGGAATGGACAACGAACGTGCCAAAGACCTCATCATGAAGGCGCGCGCACATTGGTTCGTGGAGTAACAGGAAGCCAATGGCATTAACCAGCGTTGCTCAATTTGCGGGTGAACTCAAGGTTCAGCCATCCGTGCTGCTTGAGCAGCTTCGTGCTGCCGGTGTAGACAAGCGCGTCGCGGAAGACACGCTTTCCGAGCAGGACAAGACGCGCCTGCTGGACTATCTGCGCAAGGTGCATGGAGCCGTTGAGCCCAAGAACAAGATCACCCTGACCCGTAAGCAGACCTCGGAGATCATCAAGAAATCGGACTCCAGCGGTAAGGCGAGGACGATCCAGGTCGAAGTCAAGAAGAAGCGCGTCTTTGTCAAGCGCGATGCGGCAGATGTGGCACCTGTCGCGGAGGCTATGCCCACGGCGCCCGTGGCGGCCGTTGAACCACAGCCTGCGCCGGATCCAGCATTGGTCGCGGCTAGAGCGTCGGGAACGGCCACCGAGGCGGTATCGCCTTCTGCACCCACGCGTGTATCAGGTCTGAACGAGGAGCAGGTCGCCCTGCGCCGGGAGGAGCAACGAAGGCAGGACGAATTGGCGAGCCGTCAGGCGGCCGATATTGCCGAGAAACAGGAGCGGGAACGCAGGCTTGCAGAGCTGCGCGACGCCGAGCAAAAGAAGGTCGCGCAAGCTGTGGCCGCGCAACCTGGAACCGGCGTCGCCACTGGCGATATGACGATTCACAAACCCAAGCTCACCGATGGCTCTGCGGGAGTGGACAAGAAGAAGAAATCCGTTACGGTCTGGAAGGATGAGGGGGCGAAGCGCCGCATCATCAAGACTCGCGGAGACGTGCAAGGCGCTTCCGGCTGGCATGTGCGCGCGCGACACAAGTCCAGCAGCGCAGCGGCTTCCAAGGACACGCAGGCGCAATTCACGGCCCCAAGCGAGCCGATCGTGCGCGAAGTCCAAGTGCCGGAAACTATCACGGTTGCAGACCTCGCGCACAAGATGTCGGTAAAGGCGGCGGAAGTGATCAAGGCCCTGATGAAACTGGGCAGCATGGTTACTATCAATCAGGTCCTGGACCAGGAGACGGCGCTAATCGTCGTCGGTGAGCTGGGACATACCGGAGTCGCAGCAAAGCTAGACGATCCTGAGGCCTATATCCAGGATACGGTGACTTCTCAAGCAACAGAGAAGCGTACACGCGCGCCGGTTGTCACGGTCATGGGGCACGTCGACCATGGCAAGACCTCACTGCTCGACTACATCCGCCGGGCGAAGGTCGCGGCCGGAGAAGCTGGCGGGATCACCCAGCACATAGGCGCGTACCATGTGGAGACGCCGAAAGGCGTGATTACGTTCCTGGACACGCCAGGCCATGAAGCCTTCACTGCAATGCGCGCGCGGGGGGCAAAGGTCACGGACATCGTCATCCTGGTGGTTGCGGCTGACGACGGCGTAATGCCTCAGACCATAGAAGCCATACATCACGCCAAGGCGGCTAATGTTCCTCTGGTTGTCGCCCTCAACAAGATGGACAAGCCGGACGCCAATCCGGATCGAGTGAAGCAGGAACTTGTTTCACAGAGCGTGTTGCCGGAGGAGTATGGCGGCGATTCGCCATTTGTCCCGGTTTCCGCAAAGACGGGCGCGGGTATTGACGACCTGCTGGAACAGGTGCTCTTGCAGGCAGAAGTCCTTGAACTCAAGGCCCCGGTGGCGGCGCCAGCTTCCGGAATAGTCATCGAGGCAAGGCTCGACAAGGGGCGAGGGCCTGTGGCGACGTTGCTGGTGCAGTCCGGCACGCTCAGGCGCGGTGATGTGCTGCTTGCAGGCTCTGCCTTCGGGCGTGTTCGAGCCATGCTCGACGAAAATGGAAAGATGGTGCAGGAAGCCGGTCCATCGATCCCGGTTGAAATCCAAGGCCTGTCTGATGTGCCCGGTGCGGGCGAAGAGGTTGTGGTGCTTACCGACGAAAGAAAGGCGCGCGAAATTGCGTTGTTCCGTCAGGGCAAGTTCCGTGATGTAAAGCTGGCGAAAAAGCAGGCTGCGAGCTTGGAGAACATTTTTGAGCAGAGCGGTGAAGTACGGGTGCTGCCGCTGCTCATCAAGGCGGATGTGCAGGGATCACAGGAGGCAGTTGTCCACGCACTAGCCAGACTTTCCACTGACGAAGTCAAGGTGAATGTGGTTTACAGCGCAGTTGGCGGCATTACCGAATCAGACGTCAATCTCGCGCTGGCTTCCAAGGCAGTAATCATTGGTTTCAATACCCGCGCCGATGCAATGGCGCGGAAGCTGGCCGAGAATGCCGGAATCGACATTC
>VGIE01000183.1 GCA_016867955.1 Betaproteobacteria bacterium | reverse complement strand
CTTCGTGTTCATGCTGCTGGTCGTGCTGGCCGCTAACCTGTTTGCCGATGCGGTGCGGGATGCCTTCGATCCGCGCGTGGCGGTCGTTCCGCGCCGGCCGGGGCCGGCGGCAGCGGCACAGGCCGCAGGGACCTGAGCCGCGATGTCCGACATCATCCTGGAGGTGAACGGGCTGCGAGCCTGGATTGACACTGCCTCAGGGCCCCTGCGTGCCGTGGACGGTGTGGATTTCGCCATCCGGCGTGGCGAGACCTTTGCGCTGGTGGGCGAGTCGGGCAGCGGCAAGAGCATGACGGCGCTCTCGATCATGCGCCTGCTGCCGGAGGCGGCGCGCCTCGCGGGAGGGACGGTGATGCTCGACGGGCGTGACCTGTTCCCCCTGGCGGAAAAAGAGATGCGCGATGTGCGTGGAAAGCGCATCGCCATGATCTTCCAGGAGCCCGGCACCAGCCTGAATCCGGTAATGACGGTCGGCACCCAAGTCGCCGAAGTGCTGCTGCGCCATCTGCGCACGTCGGGCGCCGAGGCGTCGCGACGTGTGGTCGAGCTGCTGGATTCCGTGGGCCTGCCGTCGCCGGCGCATCGCACCGCGGAGTACCCGTTCCAGCTGTCCGGCGGGATGAAGCAGCGGGTCATGATTGCGATGGCGCTGGCGGCAGAGCCCGATCTGCTGGTCGCCGATGAACCCACCACCGCCCTGGATGTCACTATCCAGGCGCAGGTCCTGGATCTGTTGCGGGACTTGCAACGCAAGCGCGGCATGGCCATGCTGCTGATCACGCACGATCTCGGCATCGTCTCCAAGATGGCGCACCAGGTGGGGGTGATGTATGCCGGCAGGCTTGTGGAAGTCGCCGCGCGCGACCGGTTCTTCCGCGAGCCGCGACACCCGTATTCGCGCAAGTTGTTCGAGTCACTGCCAGGGGTCGCCGGCAGGTCAGGGGAGCTGGCGGTGATTCCGGGGCAGGTGCCCGCGCTGACCCGGGTGTTCAGCGAGTGCCGCTTTGTTGATCGCTGCGAATCGGCGGCACCGGCATGCCGGCAGGGCGAGCCACCGCTGCTCGAAGTCGCTTCAGGGCATGTTGTGCGTTGCGTGCGCACGAGGGAAATCGGCGCCTCTGCGCTGGGCAGGCTGTCAATGGACGCGCCAGGTACCCGCCAGGGTGACGCGCATGCCCCGCCATTGCTGCAGGTGCGCGGCCTGAAATTGCATTTCCCGATCCGCAAGGGCGTGTTGCGGCGAACGGTGGGGCAGGTCAAGGCGGTTGACGGTGTTGCACTCGACATACCGGCGGGCCGGACCCTGGTGGAAAAACCACCGCCGGCAAGGCCATCATCCAGCTGCTGCACCCCACGGCCGGGAGCGTGCAACTGGACGGGGTTGCCCTGGACCAGCTGCGCGGCAGCCAGTTGCGGCGCAGCCGGCGCGATTTCCAGATCGTGTTCCAGGATCCCTATGCATCGCTCAATCCGCGCATGCGCGTCGGCGACATACTGGCAGAGGGGCAATTGGCCCTCGGTGACGATACGGATGCCGGGAGCATTGCGCGTCGCTCCGCCACGCTGCTTGCTCAGGTGGGCCTCGCCGCGGAGGTGATGGGCCGATATCCCCACGAGTTCTCAGGAGGCCAGCGGCAGCGCATCGCCATCGCCCGCGCGCTGGCGGTCCGGCCGAGGCTGCTGGTGTGCGACGAGCCCACGAGTGCGCTGGATGTGTCGGTCCAGGCCCAGATTCTCAACCTGCTCAAGTCCCTGCAGCGCGATCTTGGCCTGTCGTACCTGTTCATCACCCACAACATTTCGGTCGTTGAATACATCGCGCACGAGGTTGCAGTGATGTACCTGGGGCGCATCGTCGAGCGTGGCACCGTGTTCGAGGTGCTCGGCGCGCCGGAGCATCCATACACCAGGGCGCTGCTGGCTGCGGTGCCCAAGGTTGATGCGGCGAAGGGTCGTCCGGTGGCGCAGCTCGAAGGCGAACTTCCTTCGCCCGTTAACCCGCCCGCCGGCTGTCATTTTCATCCGCGCTGTCCGCAGGTACGCGCAGAGTGCCGTACCGGCTATCCGGGTGCTGCGGTCCTGTCGCCGACGCGCACCGTGCATTGCTGGCTGCATGCGGCCGGTGATGGCATGGCCAGCCGTGCCGAGCTTATATCAACACCGGAATAGCATCGGCCCAGGAAGCCGCTTGAAGCGGGCTATTGCCGCAATGAATTAGCTGAATTTGCGCGTTTCCTCGCCCGCCTAGCGGCTGGCGGTTCGCGCCGCAGACTGGGCCGCGGTGCTGGCGCTGGCGCGTATCGCGGGACGGGCGGCTTGCACGGGCTTCCTCGGCGTCGCCTTGCGCGCCGCCGGTTGGCGAACCAGCGCTTTGCGTGCGCCCGGGATCGTCACCGTCTCCTCGACTTGAAGTTTCTGGCCTGCCGCGAGCCGGCCGATCTTGTTCCATCGCTTCAAGTCGTCGAGAGAGACCTTGTAGCGTTCTGCGATCGTGGCGAGCGTTTCGCCGCGGGAGACAGTGTGAATGATCTGTCGTGTGACTGTGCGATCCGGTTCGCGTTCCGCGCGCACGGGGCGCGCCGGCACAGGCGGGGGCGCATACAGGGTCGGGAGCGGTTCCACCGAGGCTCCCTTGCGCGGGAGCAGCAGCTCGAAACCGGGCACCACCCGTGTCCTTAGCGAGATGCTGTTGACCTGCCGCAGCTTGGTAAGCGCGACGCCGTGCTCGGCCGCTAGCTTTTCCAGGCGATCTCCCTTCTTCAACGTGTAGGGTTGCCAGGACACCAGCGGCTTGTCGTAATTCCCGAGGTTTGCCCGGAAGGTCTCCACGCGATCGACGGGCAGCACCAGCCATTCGCCCTGCGTGATGACGGGCCGATTGTGTGCGGGGTTCAGCGCCAGAAGCTCCTCGACCAGCATGTCCGCCAGGCGCGCAGCGAGCCGGATATCGATGTTCCTGGCCGGGACGGTCACGAAATAGGGTTCGTTCGGGATAGGGTCCAGAGTTATCCGGAACGCTTCCGGTTGCGCGAATATATTCTTCAGCGCCTGCAGCTTCGGAACGTAGAAGCGCGTCTCCTGCGGCATGGTGAGGCTGGAGTAGTCAGTGGGCAGGCCCCGTGCGCGATTGCGCTCGATGGCGCGCGCCACGGCGTTTTCGCCCCAGTTGTAGGAAGCCAGGGCCAGATGCCAATCGCCATGCATGTCGTACAGAAACTGCAGGTAATCCAGCGCGGCCGTCGTCGAGGCGACGATGTCACGCCGCGCGTCATACCACCAGTTCTGCTTGAGATTGTAATTCTTCCCCGTCGAAGGAATGAACTGCCAGAGTCCCGACGCACGTGCGCTGGACAGGGCCATCGGATTGAACGCGCTCTCAACCATGGGCAGCAGCGCGAGCTCAGTGGGCATGCCGCGTTTCTCGAGTTCCCCGACGATGTGGTACAGGTAAAGGCGGCTGCGCTCGACCATGCGCTGGATCCCGCTTGGCCGGCTGGCGTACCAGATCTGCCTGTCAAGCACGAGCGGCGTGCTCAGATTGGGCATGGCGAAGCCGTTACGCAGTCTCTCCCAGAGGTCATCCGGGGGCGTGGTCAGGTCAATCATGCGCGCAATCGGCAACGCATCCTTGACTTCCTGCACTCCGTCGAAGGCCGGGCCCGGAACCGACGGGCCACGGGACAGGCTCGCGAGCATGGCAGCCGGCGGGCTGCCGCCGGCACGAGCGGGGGCTGCAGTTGCCGGCACAGCCGGTCCTGCCGCGCCTGTGCCTGCAGCGTACGACTGCGGTGCAGCCGTGCCCGCAGGTTCGGGAAGAGCGACAGGCTGCGCTACGGTAATGCGCTCGGCTTCAGCCGGCGCTTCGCGCAATGGCGCAGATCCGCATGCCGAGAGCCAAAACGCGGCCAATGCGGCGGCGACGGCATTGCCGATTGGAGCTGAGGCAGACCATTGAATCCGACGGGGGCGATGCAACGAAGCAACAGCGTGACGGGCATTGGTCATCGATTCTCCCAACCCCTCTTTGTCCGGACGGGAAAAAAAGCCGCCTGATGGTATCCGAGCACCCTCGGAGGGTCAAGCCGATCGGTCTCATATGGGGGCGGCATGGCACTCGAACACCTCCCGACAATACGCGTCGAACCCGTCGGTGCGCAGGGCATCGCAATGAACAGGCGCATTGCCGCATAATATGAGCCTGATCGCGATGCCACAGGTCCGGTGCAGGACCACTCGGCTTGCGACGTGACGAACGGGATGAATGCGTGAATACAACTGCTGCACAGGCAGGTCTCGAGGTGGGGGAAACCGACAGGCTCAGCCACTGGTTTGGCACGCCCCAGGGGCGCTATGTGCTCGAGTGGGAGCAGCGCCAGTTCGACAATGCGGTGGACGACGTGTTCGGATTCCACGCCGTGCAGGTGGGGCTCCCCGGCATCGATTTCCTGCGCGAGAACCGGATCCCGCTCAAGATTCGCGCCGGCGACGAGAATGGCTGCACGCTGCGTGCAACGCCGCATCATCTGCCGCTCGCGACGCACAGCGTGGATCTGCTGGTGTTGCCGCACATCCTCGAGTTTTCCGAACGGCCGCATCAGATCCTGCGCGAAGCCGAGCGGGTGCTGATTCCGGAGGGCCAGATCGTGCTCTCGGGTTTCAATCCATTGTCGCTTTGGGGACTTAAGCGTGGAATCGGCACGATGCTGAAGCGGGACGCCAGGGTCTTCCCGTGGGACGCACGTTATATCGGATTGCTCCGCCTGAAGGATTGGCTGACCCTGCTGGGTTTCGAGTTGAACGGCGGCCGTTTTGGCTGCTATGCCCCGCCATTTGCGCAGGCGCGCTGGCTGGAGCGTTTCCGCTTCATGGAGAATGCGGGGAATCGCTGGTGGCCCATTGCGGGGGGCACCTACGTCGTGCGCGCCGTGAAGCGCAATCACGGGATGCGCCTGGTCACGCCGCCATGGCGCGAAACGCGCGCCAAGCGTCCGGGCCTGGTGCAGGTCGCGCGAAGGGACAATGTCATCCATGTCCGCCCGATCCAGCGCAGATAGTCCGTCACTTGGGCAGGTCGTCCGGATCTTTGCCGATGGCGCCTGCAAGGGCAATCCGGGGCCGGGAGGCTGGGGGGCATTGATGCAGTGGAACGGGCACGAACGTGAGCTTTGCGGCGGGGAAGCCAGCACAACCAACAACCGCATGGAACTGTTGGCGGTGATCAGCGCGCTGGAGGCGCTGTCTCGCCCGTGCCGCCTCGAGGTCTACACCGATTCGCAATATGTGCAGAAGGGGATTTCGGAGTGGATTTCAGGCTGGAAACGGCGCGGCTGGAAGACGGCGGACAGGAAACCGGTGAAAAATGTCGATTTGTGGATGCGCCTCGATCAGCTCGCCGGCCGGCACGAGGTGTCCTGGCACTGGGTGCGCGGCCACGACGGGCATCCCGAGAACGAAC
>VGIE01000182.1 GCA_016867955.1 Betaproteobacteria bacterium | reverse complement strand
GGGTGCGGATGAGGCGCCGTTCAAGGTGGTCAAGGTGTACTTCGGCACCGATCGAAAGCCGGTCGCCGGAGCCCAGGAGCCGCGCGAGCGCTTCGGCGACGAGCGCGGCCAGGCGGTTACCTACGGCTTCACCGAAGTCAGCATTCCGCGCGGCCACACGACCGGCGAGGTGGAGAGCCCGTGGTTCCTGCGCCGCTACCTGGAGACGCCGCGGCGCCACGTGGTGCTGATGCGCGTGCAGCTGCAGGGTCCCGACGTGTTTTACGGCGAGCTCGAAGCCCACGCAAAATCCCGGGTGCGGAGCCCGCTGATCTTCGTGCACGGCTTCAACAACACCTTCGAGGATACCGCGCGGCGCACGGCGCAGATCGCCCACGACATCAAGTTCCCCGGCGTGCCGCAGTTCTACAGCCGGCCTTCCGGTGGCGCCGTGCGCGACTACATCTCCGACGGCAACAACGCCGACCAGGCCGTGACCTACCTCAAGGTTTTCCTCACTGAAATCGCCGAGCGCGCGACCTTCGAGTCGGTCACCCTGATCGCACACAGCATGGGCAACCGCGCCCTGACGCGCGCGATCATGGGGTTGCGTAACGAAATCCAGCCGGCGAACCTCCGGAAGTTCCGCGAGCTCATCCTCGCGGCACCGGACATCGATGCAGACGTGTTCCGCAACGAGATTGCCCCTGCGCTGGTGGCCACCAAGGCCGGCATTACGCTTTACGCCTCCTCGGCCGACGAGGCCCTGCGCGCCTCGAAGGCTGTCAACGGCGCGCGCTGGGCGGGTGATTCGGAGGGCGGGGCGCTGGTCATTCCCGGGATCGACTACATCGACGCCACCAACGTGGACACCAGCCTCTTCGGCGGACTGCGCCACGCCTATGTGGCCGACAGCCACAACGTGCTCAACGACATGCACGCGCTGATCGTCAACCGCCTGCCGGTGGGCAAGCGGCTCGGCCTCGATCCGCTGCCGGACGCGGCCAGTCCGAAATACTGGCGGTTCAGGCGATAGCGAATTTCCGCGGCGCCCGAGTCCCGGGGCCGCAGCGACTTCCTGCCGGCGCTACTTCTTCACGGCACTCGCCCTTGCGAGGTCCATGCCGGACGGATTGCGCTCCACCCCGAGCACGAACACCACGATCTGGCAGGGGACGGTGCCATGATTCTGCCAGGCGTGGCGCGTGCCATTCTGCACCACCGTGTCGCCCGCGCGCAGCGTGACCTTGGCGCCGTCATCGAGGATGAGGTCTACTTCGCCCGAGAGGATGTACTCGAAGTCGATGGTATCGGTGGTGTGCATCCCGCCGCCGCGCTCCATGTGCTCGATCAGCCCCGGCAATCCCGCCTTGGCCTCGGCGGCGAGGGCGCGCTTGTCACCGACGATGTTCACCGAGTCATGCGGCGGCAGTGTCATGATCATGAAGCGGTAGCCGCCCCTGGGCGGGAAGAACCCCGTGCCGCCGGGCTCCTTGCCATCGTCCGGGAACTTCGGTGGCGCATCGGCCGTCCACAACTTATGGAAAAAACTTCCCGGCATGATCCCGTAGGCCGGGGCGCCGATCTCGGCATCGCTGACGAAAACGGCCTTCCCCGCGGCATTATGGCCGGTAACGACTCTGCGAACTTTCATGGATTTAACCCATCACTTGATGTGGCAATTGAACCAGCGTTTGAGTATAGCGCGGCGGGTACGGGGGGCAGCGAAGTGGCCCGTTCCCGAGGCGCCCGCGCAAACCTCCTTCCCGGGGCCAAGGTACCGGCGGCACGCCCGCGGAGCGGGCGCGCGGCTGGAAAGGCAGGCGAAGGAACGGGTGGGGACTGCTGGGGCAGCAGGGATCAAGCCGCAGTAAAATCCGGGGGTCACGCTGACGATTCACAGCCCCTGCCTGCGAAGAACAAACCATGAGCGACGTCCGCGTCATCGATGCAATCCTCACGCCGCAACAGCAGGAGTGGCTGGAGGCGCTCATTCTAGACAACAACAGCAACGAATGGACGTTCGTGCCGAGCGCCAACTTCGGGACAAGCAAGGACCTGGAGATCACCAAGAGCAGGCAGACGGACTCGGGACGGTTCCTCAACCTGGAGAATGTCGTCGACTCGGCGCAGCTCGAGCTCAACCTCTACCGGCACCAGCAGGTTCTGCCGGCGTTCCATGACCTGTTCCTCGGCCTGGGGATGGGGCAATTGCTGAAGGCCAAGATCAACATCACGTTCCATGACCCGCGACATACCGACGACAGTTACGGATATCCGCACAGCGACCTCGAAGGCCTCGGATTCAAGAAGTACACCACCGCCATCTACTACCTGAACGACAGCGATGGCGATACGTTCATTTTCAACGAACGGGTGGGAGACGTCTTTGAATCCCTTACCGTTCACTCGCGCGTCACGCCGCGGCGCGGAAGAGTCGTGTTGTTCGACGGGCACCGCTACCACGCAGGAAACAATCCGCGCACGCACAAGCCGCGGGCATTGATCAATCTCAACTTCCATCCGGCCGGCTGAGTGCAGCGCCCAGCCTGTTTCTGCCGAGCTCCTTTGCTTGTCCTGTTGAAGCACGCCCCGGATCACTGCGGCGCCCTTCCCGGCGATCATCAGCACCGTCACCTGGGCGTTGCCGGTCGCGCTGGCCGGCCTTGCCGTGCCACTTCCCGCATGCCGATCGCGGGAAATGGTTGCGCTGTGCGTTATACTGCGTTGATCGTTTGAACGGGTGGGTTGGCGTGTCCTCGTACGGCAATTGCCGTCTGGCCCTGTTGGCGTCATGGCTCGTCCTCGGCGGCATCTGGAGCGCGCCCGTGCTGGCACAGGCCGGTGCGGAAGAGGGCGCATCATCGGAGCCGCTGGACGCCGTCGTCGTCACCGGCCGGCGTGCGTTCGAGGACAGGTTCCGTGCCCCGACCTCGCGCGTCACCATCACCCGCCGCGACATCGAGGCCATTGGCGCGAATTCGATCGGCGACATCCTGCGCCAGACCCCGGGCCTGCAGGTCACCACCACGGCCAACGGGGGGCTCGAGATCCGCATGCGCGGCATGGGTACCCAGAACACGCGCATCCTGATGGATGGCGTGCCCGTCAGCGCGTCCAATCGAGCGGCGCAGTTGCCGCTGGACGAGCTTCCGGCCGAGCTGATCGAGCGCATCGAGGTCATCCGCGCGCCGAGCGCAGAGCACCAGGGCGCAGCCGGTGGCACTCTAAACATCGTGATGCGCGGGGCGACCCCCAGGAAGGAAACCTTTGTCCGGCTCTCCGACCAGATGGTATGGGGCAAGCACGCCCTCTCCCTGTTTGCGTCGCAAACCGGCCCGCTTGGCGACACGCCAGCGCGCGCCGCGCTACCCTCGGGAAATGTTCCCCGCACCGCAGGGCCCGCATCGCGGCGCGCATCGCCCGCGGCCCCGGGTGGCGACCCGCCAGCGCTCTCTGGCGCATCGGCTGGCCGGGAAGAAGGGCCGCAGTCGCTGCCCGCGCCGCCCGTAGGGCAAGCCGACCTTCCACCGCCTGGCGAGGCGCCTTCGTTGCCGGGCCGCGTGCTGGATCCGATCTGGTCCTATTTCATCTCGCTCAATCTGGGCGAGCGCAATCTCGGCAGCAACACGCGGCGCGAGACCTCCACCAACGCGGCGGCGACCACCCGTTCCGTCATCGAAGACGAAGTGCGGCTGGACAACCGCTTCTGGACGCTCACGCCGCGCGCCACAGGCGTCCTCAGTGCCAACAATCGTGTGACCTTCCGCGGAGTCATCTCCGGGCTCGACCAGGGTGGACTCGTGCTCTCGAACGCCAGCGGCCTGAGCGCCGGCGCGTCGCTCACGAGCACGGTACGAAGCCCCTGGGACTACGAGCGAACGTTCTTCCTCGGCGCGATGGACTGGAGCCACAGCTTCAAGGACGCCAAGTGGGACAGCACCGTGCAACTGGAGCGCTCGCGCAGCGACTACCGCGCCAACCGCGCCGCCGTGACCACGCTGGGCGGCGTGACCACCACGCCAACATCGATCTACGACGAGAATCGTGCCGAACGCGGCTTGATCGCGAAGACCAGGCTCGATCGCTGGTACGGCGAGGCGGTGTGGAGCGGCGGAGCAGACCTCGAGGTCCGGCGGCTCGATGTCGGCACCCTTTCAACCATCCCCGCGGCCGCCACGCCGCGCGACCTGGCCGCGTCCACCCGCCGACTGGCGCCCTGGACGCAGTACGAATTGCCGATGGAGGACATCAAGACGTCCGTGACGATCGGCCTGCGTGCGCAGCAACTGGCCACCGATATCTCGTCAGGGGGCGCGACCAGCCGGTTGAATACCCTGTCCTGGCAACCTTCGATCAACACGCGCACGGCATTGACCGACGATACCCAGGCCCGCTTCAACCTTGCTCGCATCAGCCGCACTCCGCGCGTGTGGGAACTGGCGCCCGTCTCCCAGCCCAACCTGTCGACAAACAGCCCCAACGCCCCGGACTTCCAGGGCAATCCGAACCTGCGGCCCGAATCGATCATCACGATGGATACCGGCCTCGAACACCGCTGGGGAAGCGGCGGCCAGGCCGGCGCGAACCTGTTTTTCCGCCGGCTGACCGACGTCATCCGCCAGCGGCTGTTCCTCTCGGGCACGCGCTGGGTGGAACAGCCGGATAACATCGGCGACGCGCTGGTGTGGGGCATCGAGACGGATGTCCGCAGCAATCTTGCCTGGACGGGACTGTCGCGCGACTGGACGCTCACCGCCAGCGCCAGCCTGCTCAATTCGCGCTTCATCAATGGCACGGGCAGCGGGCAACGCATCCCCGGGCAGGCGCGCTATCTCGCCAACGTGACTATCGCCAAGCCATTGCGGGGATCCGGGGGCTGGTACGGCGGCGGCACCCTCGCGCTAGTCGGCGCCTCGGAGTTGAACACGCCGAGCGGTCCGGGGGTGGCGGTGACCGGCAGCCAGCGCGCGCACGCGCAACTCGACCTGTACATCGGCAGCGTGCTCCCGCGGCTTGGCTTCTGGCGCCTGAACGTCAACAATGTCACCGACTATCGCCAGCAACGCAGCCGCGTGATCGCCGACAATCTCACCGGAACGGTCAACACCGAGCATTCCGACCGGCACCTGACGCCCCGCGTGATCCTGACCATCGGCACCCGGTTCTAGGGCAATCACTGGCACAGGAAACAGCAGGAGACAGGGCCAGTATCGGCTTTCCATGGGAACGAGCGCCGAATACCGACACTGACCCTATTTATTCCCCCGGCGCGAGAAAGCGACAATATCGTATGCTGGTCATGCCAGCTGGATCAATAAGGTGAATAGGGTCGCAATGCCGGAGCCGGTCTCAAAATTGGAATGGGTACCGATATCCGGCACTGACGCAGACTAGTCTCTATTGCCATACATCCAATTGACGGCCCGGCAGGCAAGACCTCAGGGTCGGCGTTGCGTTTAACAGGGGGCAGCGAT
>VGIE01000181.1 GCA_016867955.1 Betaproteobacteria bacterium | reverse complement strand
CGAGCGCGCCGCGCGCTTGCCGACGTAGAACGTGCCGAAACCCACGAGCGTGACCATGCCGCCCTTCTTCAAGGTCGTCTTGATCGCGGCAATCGTCGCCTCGATGGCCCGGCCGGCCGCGGCCTTGGAAATGTCGGCAGAACGCGCAACGTGATCAATGATGTCAACTTTATTCACTGAAACCCCCTTGAACTGGTACCGCATTTTGGAATGACATCATGCACGAGTGCCCGACCGTTCCGATGCGCATGCGCCGCTGAAGAATTCGTCGTTGTTTTATAGCAACCGCCAAAGCGGCGTGTCAAGCAAACACGACCCCTGCGGTGCAATTCGCATGATATCTGTGCCGCCTGCAACACACCTGACAGAATGATCCCTCGCGGAATTGCTCCCCGGCGCGGGCGATCGAATCCAATGCCCGGACACGTTTGCCGGCCGCTGCCCTTTGGTCAAGTCAGAAAAAAAGGGGGCGGCACTGGTCTGCCCCCTCTTGACCTTCCACCCGCCGCCTAGTGGGTGACAACCGTCCCGGCGGCCTTGTCGTCCGCAACCGGCGCAATGGCAGCCACCGCAGCGCCCTCCCTGAGCGGCTCCGGCTGGCGCTCAAGCGCCCGCTCCAGGACCTGCTCGATCCACTTTACCGGCACGATCTCGAGCTGATTCTTGACGTTCTCGGGAATGTCGGCCAGATCCTTGAGATTCTCTTCCGGGATCAATACCGTCTTTACCTCGCCGCGATGCGCCGCAAGCAGCTTTTCCTTCAGGCCGCCAATCGGCAGAATCTCGCCGCGCAGCGTGATCTCACCGGTCATGGAGACATCCGCCAGCACGGGAATTCCGGTAAGCACCGACACCATTGCGGTTGCGATGGCGCCACCGGCGCTCGGTCCGTCCTTCGGCGTCGCGCCCTCGGGCAGGTGGATGTGAATGTCCTTGTTCTCGAAGACCTCAGCCGCAATTCCCAGCTTGTCCGAACGGCTGCGCACGACCGTCAGCGCCGCCTGAATCGACTCCTTCATGACGTCGCCGAGCGTGCCGGTGCTCTGCACCTTGCCCTTGCCGGGCATCATCGCCGTCTCCACCGTCAACAGCTCGCCACCGACTTCGGTCCAGGCGAGGCCGGTAACCTGGCCCACCTGGTTCTTCTTCTCGGCCATGCCGAAGGAGTACTTGCGCACGCCGAGGAACTTGTCGAGGTTCTTCGGCGTCACGACCATGCGCTTGTCGCGCGTCTTGGTGACCAGGGTCTTGACGACCTTGCGCGCGATCTTGGAGATCTCGCGCTCGAGTCCGCGAACGCCGGCCTCCCGCGTGTAGTAACGGATCGTGTCGCGGATGGCCGACTCGCCGATCTGCAGCTCCTCGGCCTTCAGCCCATTGGCCCTCATCTGCTTCGGGACGAGGTACTTCTGCGCGATGTTTATCTTCTCGTTTTCCGTGTAACCGGACAGGCGGATGACCTCCATGCGGTCGAGCAGCGCCGGCGGAATGTTCAGCGTATTGGAAGTTGCGACGAACATCACCTCGGACAGGTCGTATTCCACCTCGACATAATGGTCGACAAAGGTGTGGTTCTGCTCCGGGTCGAGCACCTCGAGCAGCGCCGAGGACGGGTCGCCGCGGAAGTCCATGCCCATCTTGTCCACTTCATCGAGCAGGAACAGCGGGTTGCGCACCGCTGCCTTGGTCATGTTCTGCAGGATCTTGCCCGGCATGGAACCGATATAGGTACGGCGATGCCCGCGGATCTCGGCCTCGTCGCGCACGCCGCCCAGCGACATGCGGATGAACTTGCGGTTGGTCGCCCGCGCGACCGACTGCCCGAGCGAGGTCTTTCCCACGCCGGGAGGCCCGACCAGGCAGAGGATCGGCGCCTTCATCTTGTCCACGCGGCTTTGCACAGCAAGGTACTCGAGGATGCGTTCCTTGACCTTTTCCAGGCCATAGTGGTCCGAATCGAGCACCTTTTCCGCCTGCCCTATGTCGCGCGAGATCTTGCTCTTCTTGCGCCAGGGAAGATTGACCAGCGTCTCGATGTAGTTGCGCACCACCGTTGCCTCGGCAGACATCGGTGACATCAGGCGCAGCTTCTTCAGCTCGGCCTCGGCCTTCTTGCGCGCATCCTTGGGCATGCGCGCGGTAGCGACCTTCTTGCCCATTTCCTCGAGGTCGGCGCCGTCCTCGCCCTCGCCGAGCTCCTTCTGGATGGCCTTGACCTGCTCGTTCAGGTAGTACTCGCGCTGGCTTTTCTCCATCTGGCGCTTGACGCGGCCGCGGATGCGCTTTTCCACCTGCAGGATGTCGATCTCGGTTTCAAGCTGAGACAGCAGATGCTCCAGGCGCCGATTGACGTCGAACATCTCCAGCACTTCCTGCTTCTGCTCGAGCTTCAGCGGCAGATGGGCGGCGATGGTGTCGGCCAGTCGCCCGACCTCCTCGATGCCTGCAAGCGAAGTCAAGATCTCGGGGGGGATCTTCTTGTTCAGTTTCACGTACTGGTCGAACTGCGCCATCAGCGCGCGGCGCATTGCCTCGACTTCGGTGTTGTCGCTCGCATCCGGGGCCACCGGCGCTGCGGTTGCCACGAAGTGCGTGCGCTGGTCTTCGACGCCGCTGATGCGGGCGCGCTGGGAACCCTCCACCAGTACCTTCACCGTGCCGTCCGGCAGCTTCAGCATCTGCAAAATATTGGCGATGCAGCCGATTTTGTAGAGATCCTCGTCGGTCGGTTCGTCCTTGGCAGCTGACTTCTGCGCCACCAAAAGAATGGCCTTGCCCGCCTCCATGGCGATTTCCATGGCCTTGATCGACTTCGGGCGTCCGACAAACAGCGGGATCACCATGTGGGGAAAGACCACCACGTCCCGCAATGGAAGCAGCGGGAGCTCGCTCTGCTCGAAAGACGTCTCTTTTTCAGCGGTCATGGCGATTCCAACAAAATGAAAAGGTTGCTACCAGACAAGCATTGGGGCGAAGGATACACAATTCAACGGGGCAGCAATCGGCCAGGACAGATTCATTTTCACCTGTCCGGCCCCGGATGCGGGATAGGGGTACGTTGAGGAGCCCCGTCCGGATCAGGCGGTTCCGGCCACTTTGGGCCGATCCGCGTAAATCAGCAGCGGCTGGCCTTCGCCGAGGATAGTCGCCTCATCAACTACGACCTTGCTGACGTTTTCCATGGTCGGCAGGTCGAACATGATGTCGAGCAGGACCTGCTCGAGGATCGAGCGCAGGCCGCGCGCACCGGTCTTGCGTGCAAGCGCCTTGCGCGCGATGGCATTGAGGCCGGTGACGCGCACTTCCAGATCCACGCCCTCCATCGAGAACAGGCGATGGTACTGCTTGATCAGCGCGTTCTTCGGCTCGGTGAGGATCTGGATCAGCGCCTTCTCGCCGAGTTCCTCGAGCGTCGCCACTACCGGCAGGCGCCCCACGAACTCGGGGATCAGGCCGAACTTGATGAGGTCCTCGGGCTCGACGGTCTTCAGCAGTTCGCCGATGTCCTTGGAATTCTTCAGGCTGCGCACGTCCGCGCCGAAGCCGATGCCGCTCTTCTCGGAACGGCCGCGGATCACCTTTTCCAGGCCATCGAAAGCGCCACCGCAGATGAAAAGGATGTTCGTCGTGTCCACCTGGACGAAGTCCTGGTTCGGATGCTTGCGGCCGCCCTGCGGCGGGACAGAAGCGACGGTGCCCTCTATCAGCTTGAGCAAGGCCTGCTGCACGCCTTCGCCAGACACGTCGCGCGTGATCGACGGGTTGTCCGACTTGCGTGAAATCTTGTCGATTTCGTCGATGTACACGATGCCGCGCTTGGCCTTGTCGACATCGTAGTCGCAGTTCTGGAGCAGCTTCTGGATGATGTTTTCGACGTCCTCGCCGACATACCCCGCTTCGGTGAGCGTGGTCGCATCGGCAATCACGAACGGCACGTTGAGCAAGCGCGCCAGCGTCTGCGCGAGCAGCGTCTTGCCCGAACCGGTCGGACCCACCAGCAGGATGTTGGATTTTGCCAGTTCCACCTCGTCAGTCTTGGTGAGGTGTTTCAGGCGCTTGTAGTGGTTGTAGACGGCGACCGACAGGATCTTCTTCGCCTGCTGCTGGCCGATGACGTATTCGTCGAGGATCTCGCAGATCTCGCGCGGCGTCGGCAGGTCAGTCTTGACCGGCTTGCCACTCTTGTCGGTTGCGGACTCCTCGCGAATGATGTCATTGCACAACTCGATGCACTCATCGCAGATGAAGACCGACGGCCCGGCAATGAGCTTGCGCACCTCATGCTGGCTCTTGCCGCAGAAGGAGCAGTACAGCAGCTTTTCCCCGCCCGATTTTTCCGTCGTCATTGCCCCGGTTCCCCTGGGTAGAAATTAGAGCGTCCAACAGCGCGAGGGGATACTCCCCTCGCGCTCCCATGCATCAGATGCCCCTTTGCGGTAATCCCGTTACGGGCGCTCAAGTCGCCGCGCGGCCCGCGAACAGCGGCCGCGCCCTACTTGTTGTCCGCCTGGTCGCGCGCAGTCAGCACCTTGTCGATCAAACCATACTCCACCGCCTCGTCAGCCGAAAGGAAATTGTCCCTGTCCGTGTCACGCGCGATCACGTCCACCGGCTTGCCGGTGTGCTTGGCCATGATCTGATTGAGCTTTTCACGCAGATACAGTATCTCCTTGGCGTGGATCTCGATGTCGGATGCCTGCCCCTGGAAACCACCCATGGGCTGATGGATCATCACGCGAGAGTTGGGCAGGCAATGCCGCTTGCCCTTGGCTCCCGCCGTCAACAGGAAGGCGCCCATGCTCGCTGCCTGTCCAATGCACAGGGTCGAGACATCCGGCTTGATGAACTGCATGGTGTCGTAGATCGACATGCCGGCCGATACGGAGCCGCCCGGCGAGTTTATGTAGAAGAAGATGTCCTTGTCCGGATTCTCCGACTCGAGGAACAGCAGCTGTGCCACGATCAGGTTGGAGGAGGCATCGTTGACCGGACCGACAAGGAAGATGACCCGCTCGCGCAGCAGCCGCGAATAGATGTCATAGGCACGCTCACCGCGGCCGCTTTGCTCGATGACCATGGGGACAAGCCCCAGGTTCTGCACGTCCGTCGCTGCGCCGGCGAAGGCATTCCCGCCTCCCTGCCGGTTCAGCTCACGATACAGGCCGCTCATGCCGTTTTCCCCATCAGTTCATTGAAGCCAATCAACTTGTCTTCCACTGTGGCCCGGCCCAATACCCAGGCCACCACATTCGCTTCGGTTGCCTGGCTTTCGAAATCCGCCAGACGCTGCGGCTCCGAATAGACCCATTTTACCAACTCGGCCGGGTGCTCATACGTCTGTGAGAAGGCATCGACCAGCGCACGCACCTGCTCCGGCTTCGCAGCCAGTTGATGTTCCTTGATCATTTCGCCAACGATCAGTCCCAGCGTCACGCGACGCCTGGCCTGGCCCTCGAACATGGT
>VGIE01000180.1 GCA_016867955.1 Betaproteobacteria bacterium | reverse complement strand
CGAGCGGAGCCGCCGGCGCGTCCGGTCCGGCGCGGCCGGCCGCGGGGCGCGGCAGGCTGCGATACAGTGCCCACACCGTCACGGCGATCGCCGCATGCACGATGAACATGATCCGCAGCGCATCGAGCATCGACATCCCGGCCGCCCCGGCAAGCCAGGGCGGAACCGCCGCCCCGAGCGCGCCGACGGCGCCGAAGGTGGTGCCGACGAAGCTGTAGCGGGCGAAGGCCGCGGTGCGGGTTTCGGCCGATGTGGCGGAGGCCAGTGCGGCATGCTCAAGCGGCAGGAACACGCTGGCGTCGCCCCCGCCCGGGTTCAGCGGTCCCACGAACGCGATGATGAGCAGCGGCCACAGCGATGATGCCGCGGCAAACCCGAGCCCTGTCGCCGCCATCAGCACGGCGGCCGCCATCATCAGCCGGCGCGACGGGAAACGATGGCCCCAGCGGCCTACGGCCAGGGTTGCCAGCGCGGAGCCGATCAGCGTTGCGGTGCTGAGCAAGCCGACCTCGATCTGACCCAGCCCGAGGGCGAGCAGGTAGGCCGGCAGCAGCACGGCGACGAAGCCGTCGGCGAAGGCGCGCAGCGCTCGGGCCGCCAGCAGCAGTCTGGTGACGGTCGAATCTGGTGTCAGGATTACACCCCGAAAGGCATGAGGGACAAGGCGACAATCTGAAAAATTGTCAGCATCATGGGGCGTTGAGGAAGCACGGTTCCCGGACTCCCGGCTCGGCAGCTTCGCCACCTGCTTTCAGGCGGGCAGCTTCGCCACCTGCTTTCAGGCGGGCAGCTTCGCCACCTGCTGCGCAACGTACTGCATGCGTTCGGCGATGGACTTCAGCAGCGAGGCGCCGAACTCTGGCCGGCTCCTGATGAGTTCGATGAGATCATTGCGGCCGATCGCCAGGAGTTCGCTGTCGGCCTCCGCCGTGGCCGAGGCTGCGCGCGCGCCGTGGTCCACTAGCGCCATCTCGCCGAAGATGCCGCCGGCGCTGATCCGCTCCACCACCTTGTCGCCGATGCTGATGGCGACGCGGCCGCGGGTGACCACGTACATGAAGGCGCCGACGGCGCCCGCACTCATGATGACCTTGCCCGCGGCGAAGGGCGCGGGCCGCGTGTCGCCCAGCGCCTTGGGCAGGTCGGCCAGCATCTTCCGGTCCAGCACGGCCTCGCGCTCGACCGCCTCGCCGGCGGCATGGGCGCCCAGCTTGGCCATGTTCTGGCGCAGCCGGTCCACCATGATGCTCATCAGCATGAGTGCGAACTCCGGCGTCTTCTGCAGCGCGGTGTGGAACTGCTTCTCGTCCATCGCGATCATGCGGCAGTCGGTCTTGGCCAGCGCCGTGGCGCTGCGCGGCAGGCCGGCGATCACGGACAACTCGCCGAACACCTGGCCGGGCTTGACCCCGCCGAGGAACTTCCCGCCGACCACCAGGCCGACGTCGCCCTCCAGCAGCAGGTACATCTTCGCCGGCTTGCCGAAGAAGCCGCCGTACGTGTCGTTTTCCGAGAATACCGGCTTGCCGCCGGGCTTCTGCTCCAGCGTGCCGGCGGACTTGAAGAAGGCCAGCGCCAGCTTCGGGTCGTAGAGCGGGCTGCGCACCGTCGGCTGCACCGTGCTGCGCGGCGGCGGGGCCGCGGGCTTTTTTGCTGAAAAGTCGAGCTCGTCCATGGCAGGGCCCATTCTAGCGCGGCCATCCTCCCTGTCCATCGCATTGCATTGGCGGATGCGCAATGCGGAATGCACCCATGGTGGAAGCGTGGTGGCGGCTGCGAAAAGTGACCCGTCGCATCGGGGAATATGGCACGGGCATGCACCGTATACCATTGAGCGAATGCCGAAAGACCCGCTTCGTCCGGGGTTGCTTTCCATCGTTGTTCACGCAGGGTTCACACAGGGGGAGGCGAGCATGAAGCGAATGGTGCTGTTGTCGGGCCTGCTGGCGCTGGGGGCGGCGGGCCCGCTGCTCGCCCAGCAGAATGTGAACGTGCGCGGCGTGGTCACGGCATTCGACGGCAAGGTGGTATAGGTCAGGTCGCGCGACGGCGGCGATGTGAACATCGCGTTGCCGGACACCGTGCCGGTGAATGCCACCCGCGCCTTCACCCTGGCCGACATCAGGCCGGGCATGGTGCTCGGCGTGACGACGCTCAAGCGCGCCGACGGCACGGTCTTTGCCATCGACGTGCGGCCGATCCCGCCTGCCGCGCGCCAGGGCCTGTCGCCCTTCGACCTGCAGCCGGGCTCGACCATGACCAACGCGGTGGTGGAGGGCGCGGTGGCATCCGCCGCAGGGCAGGAACTGACGCTGAACTACCAGTCCGGCACGGTCAGGGTGCTGGTGCCGCCCGGCACGCCAATGTCCCAGGCCGTCCCGGGATCGCGCGCCGACGTCAAGCCCGGCGAGACGGTGTTCATCGCCGCACGCGTCGAGGAGGGCAACCGCTTCACCGCCCTGCGCCTGCAGGTGAGCAAGGACGGCGTGAAGCCGACGCAGTAACCGCGGCGGCGCGGTACGCCGCGCATCGGTGCGAGAGGGCGCGCTAGGGTATATTCGGGCGACCAGTCAAACCGCCCGAAGAGGCAGATCGGAAGCCCGCATGCCTTACGTACGCCGCAATGCCGACGGTCGCATCATCGCCCTGTTGGCCAAATCTGCGTCTGATGCACGGGAACTGCTTCCTGCCAGCCACATGGACGTGCTGGCATTCCTTGGTGGCGGCGACGAAGCGGCCGCATTTGGTGCGCTCGACGTGGATTTCGTGCGCGTCACCGAGGACCTGATCCACACCCTGATCGAAAAGGGCCTGCTGCAATTCACCGATCCGCCGCCGGAGGCGCAGCGCAAGCTGCGGGCGCGTGAAGGTTTCCGCAGCCGGCGCGTGTCGGGCGCGCTCGATCTGATCGGCGGCAGCGACGTCGGCTGAAATGGCTGTTTGCCAGCAGAGCGTCTGCGCCCGCACTTGCGAACGGGACTGAATCCAGTTCTTCAACGGAGGCAGCCATGCAGGGGTTGACGAGGAGGCTGGCGCAGTTCGCCGCCGAGACCAAGTACGAGCAGTTGCCCGCCGACGTGGTACGCGAAAGCAAGCGGCTGCTGCTCAACACCATCGGTTGCGCCGTCGGCGGCGTGCACACCGACAGCGGCGGCATTGCGCTGCGCCACGTGCGCGCGCTGGGCGGCAAACCGATCTCGACCATCGCCGGCACCGGCGAGCGCACCTCGCCGGTGAATGCCGCCTACGCCAACGCGCGGCTCGCCAACGTGCTGGATGCCGATGACACCTTTCCCACCGGCAGCCATTTCGGCTCGACCACGGTGTTCGCGGCGCTGGCGCTGGCCGAACAACTCGGGCGCAGCGGGCGCGACCTCATCACTGCCGTCGCGGTAGGTTTCGACGTCGGCGCGCGCATCGGCAGCTCGCTCGGGCTGTCGATCAACGTCGAGGGCGGCAAGGTCACCGGCTATGCCAAGCTGTCGGGTACCTCGGCAACCATGACCTGGGCCGGCGTCGGTTCGGCGGCCAGCATCGCGCGCATGGGCACCGAGCGCACCACGCAGGCCTTCGGCATCGCCGGCGCCAACACGCCCTTGCCGGCGCACGCCAAGTGGAGCGCCTCGGTGAGCCTGCCCATGCACGAGTACAGCGATGCCGGCTGGTGCGCGCAGACGGGGCTCAGCGCGGTGCTCTTGGCGGAACTGGGCAGCACGGGTTACGCCGACATCCTCGACGGCGACCCGGCGTTCTGGCGCTTCTTCGGCGCGGCGAAGGTGGACAACGATGCGCTCGGCGAGGGTCTCGCCGAGCGCTGGCACATCATCAACACCACCTACAAGCCGTGGCCGAGCTGCCGCTGGACGCAGTACCCGTTGACAGCATTCTTCAAGCTGAAGCAGGAGCTGCGCCTCAACTCTGATGAAATTGACAGGATCGTGGTGAAGGCCAACCCGTTCGCCCAGTCGGCGCGCTTCACGCAGCAGCAGCCGGACAACCAGATCAGCGCCGAGTTCAGCCATGCGCATGCGCTGGCCATGGGCGCCTTCGACATGCCACCCGGGCCGCTGTGGTACGCCGAGGAGGCGCTGCGCGCGCCGAAGTACCGGGCCTTCCGCAGCCGCGTCACGGTGGAGCTTGAGCCGCGCGCCGCCAACCTCGCGCAGTGGATGGAGGGTGGCCAGTTCCGCCGCATCCCCGGCGGCGTGGAAGTGCATGCGCGCGGCAAGGTGCATACGGCCTCGGTGAACATGGCGGCGGGCGGCCCGTGGTCGGAGGAAACGCGGTTCTCCGACGAAGCGCTGCGCCTGAAGTTCACCGGCATGGTGTGCGGCACCGAACCGGCATCGTCCGAGCGCCGGGCGCGGGCCGAGCGCGTCATCGCGGCGGTGGAGCGGCTGGAGGACGCGGCGGGCCTGGGCGAGCTGTGCCGCAGCCTCGGCACCGAGCTGCGTTCCTGAAACCGCCCCACGCCGCGGGCGACCGGCTGCACGCGAGAACGGCATGCGCCTGACGCTGCGCCAGATCGTCGCCTTCGAGGCGATCGCCCGCACCGGCAGCGTCACCCGCGCCTGCGCGGAGCTGTCGGCCAGCCAGTCGGCGCTGAGCGCCTCGCTGCGCGACCTGGAGGACGTGCTCGGTGTCGCGCTGTTCGACCGGCGCGGCAAGCGCCTGATCCTCAACGACGCAGGACGTCGCCTGCAGCCGCGCGCGACCTCGCTGCTCAGGCAGTTGCGCGAGTTCGAATCGGCCTCGGCCGACAGCACGCTGCGCGGCAGCCTGGTGGTGGGCGGCAGCACCACCATCGGCACCTACCTGCTGCCCGGCATCTGCGGCCGCTTCATCGCGGCGCATCCGGAGGTGCGCATCGAACTGGTGGTGGACAGCGCGGCGGCGGTCATGGATTCGGTACAGGGCATGTCGCTCGATGTCGGCTTCATCGAGGCGGCCTGCAGCCGGCCAGCGCTGCAATCGGAGCCATGGGGCGGCGACAGCCTGGTGCTGTTCACCGCGCCGGATCACCCCTTGGCCGATGGGCGCGTGCATTCCATCCATGATGTGGGCGAGGCGGTATGGTTCCTCCAGCCGACGGGCGCGATGACCCGCGCGCTGGTGACCACCGCAGTGTTGCAGTACCTGAGCGCCATCCCGATCGGCCTCGTGTCGCAGAACCTCGAGGCGCTGAAGCGGGCGGTACGCGCCAGCAGGGCCATCGGCTGCCTGTCGCGTCTGGCCGTGCAGAAGGAACTCGATGCCGGTGTGCTGCGCGAACTGCGCGTGAAGGAACTCGCGTTCGTGCGCAAGTTCTGCATCATCACCCGCAAGTCGGTGTACCAGGGCGATCTGCAGTCGTCCTTCATCCGCTTCGCGGGTGAGGCGATGCGGGCGGGACGGTTGGCGGCCGGCGGCAAGGCCGGCGAAAAGGCCGCGGGAAGGCGCCGCAGCAAGGCGACCCGCCGGCGGGCGGGGGGCTC